>CAZKAS010000027.1:0-23078 GCA_964550875.1 uncultured Muribaculaceae bacterium
GATTACTTCTTGAATCCAAACAAACTTCTTTGATGCTCTGTCATTTCAGTTTGGTGCAATTTATTGCACCAAACAAACTAAATTTGCCCAAAATAATCACACTCCTCTTACAATAAAACCTCTTATTAAAATATATCACCCAACTAAACCACTAATTAAAGTACAATTTCTTAAAATATTCTGAAAGGTTATAAATACAATAAAAAAAGACCTCTTTATAGAGGTCTTTTTATGGTGCCGAAGGCCGGACTCGAACCGGCACACAGTGCGACCTGCGTCAGATTTTGAGTCTGATGCGTCTACCAATTTCGCCACTTCGGCTCGTGCATTAATTTTATAACAATCAAAATTTTTTTTCAATACTTTTTTTTATCTTTGACTATTTTTTGAAATATTTATTTTAAAACTTTATATTTTCCTGCTTTCAATCCGTGTAACAGTTGCGAAAGATACATAAATTGTCCGTAATGAATTCCGTTTTCTTCACAATATCTTTTTATGTATTCATACATATTTATAACGGTTTGTGGTATTTTGTCCTGATTTTTAACAAGATATCCTGCTTCAAAGTCCAGAGCTATATTATCTGTTTCAACTTCTCTTGCAAAATTAAGGAAACTTTGAACTTCTTTTAAATTATCATTAACATTCGGTATTAATATATATTTTAATTCAAATTTACTACCGCCTTGTTTTGCGGCTGATATATATTTTTTTATATTTTCTGCCACCAAACTAAAACAATTTGTTTGTTTGATTTTTTTATATAATTTTTCATTGCCGCTATCTATGCTAACAATCACGTGTCCAAATCCGCTTAATAAAATCTTCTCAACTATTTGTAAATATTTTATTCCTGATGTAGGCACATAAAAATTTCTCATTCCGTTATCGTAAAAGAAATTGACGATTTCCTCAAATTCTTCAAGCATTGCGACGTCACCGCCAATAAATCTAACAACTCCGCTAAAATCAATTATATCTTTGATTTCTCTTAAAACAGGCATTAACTTATAGGGCTTTCTTGAATTGAAATATTGTTTATCTTTTGCAGTGTAACAATATGTACAATTACAGTTACAAGCAGTCCAGTGAGAAATAGATATGTCTTTTATTGACAAATCTTCGTCCCAGTCCTCTTCCGTATATGAATGACAGTCCTTACAAGCAGGAAACGGTATTTCTCCGTTTTTTGCTCTCTGTAATGCGGAATATTTTGCCTCATATAGTTTCTTTTTGTCAAAAAATTCACCGCTATATTTGTCAATAAATTTGGGTGATTGTTGCTCTTCACCGGAACAACAATGAATTATATCGTTATTCGAGAAAAAAATTGCGTTTTTTAATCTGTGACAAAATTTATATCTCATAAATCGTTCCTACAGAATAATTTTAAGTCTTTAACAAAATTTCGTCAATAATTTGGATTTTATTAACTAAACCATTTGTATCGTTTCCACAAACAAAAAGTGCCGGTTAAATTCCGGCACCTTTGCTTTGAAAACAGCCATTATTGTCAATAAGCAGATAACCCGAAAGAATACGGAGTTGACTCTTGGCCTCAAGCAGTCAGACAACCTTTCAAAAATTCTATTGTCCTGACTTTGTTTTCAAAGAGAAATTTGAGAAAATTGACATAATTTATGTCGTATGACGATACCGTCACATTTATCTCAAATCCGTCTGAACAAAAAGGTTCGTAGTCATATACGACATAACTGTTATATTTGCTTTTCCACTCTTTTTTTTCTATCCTACAATTATTTTCGAGCGATTCTCTCTCAAGCCAATCTACCAGTTCTTTATTGATATTTTTAAATTCGTATTTTGCGTTCATTTCATTCTTATTTTGATGAACGGACATCTTCCCTTTCCTTTCATTGACATTTTGATTGTAAAATTTTTTTTATCAGGAATAAATAGACTTTAGTATAATTTTGTCTGTTGTCATGAAGTTTAATCATTAAAACTAATCTATTTGAATGATTTTATAATAAATATTTACAGCTTTAATCTGTCTAAAATCTTATGCCTACAGGGATTAAGACCCCATATAAAGATTATATTAAAATAACGGGATTTTTAAATTTTAGGTTTATAATCTAAACATAAAGAATATTGAAAGGTATAAAAATGAATAATTCAATTGCTGATATTTTGACAAAGTTGGAAAATGCAGATAACAAAAGTAAAAATTTGCTTGAAAATGAACTTGTAAATTATGGTGAAAAAGCCGTTCCTGAATTGGTTAAAAATCTTACAATCGTTTCAGGCAGCGTTAGAGGCGTTGTTGCAATGACTTTAATCAGAATTGGTCAATCATCAATTGATTTTTTGAAAAATGCAGCAGCAAATAATAAAGATATGGAATGGATTGCTAATTATTTGATTACTGAAATTAATCAAGCTGCATAGTTAATGTTTTTATAAAGCGGAGCGTAACTGTTAAAGTTACGCTCCGCTTTTATTGTGATTTTAAAGTCTTTATTTAACTTATCGCAACCATTCTTTCTATTGCCTGTCTTGCTTTTTTTGCAATTATTTCGTCAACAAATACTTCATTTTCTTCTGTTTCAAGAACACTTAAAACATCTTCAAGTGTATTTAATTTCATATTCGGGCATACCGCCTTGTTACAAACAAGATAGAATTTTTTATCCGGATAATCCCTTGTTAATCTATCAGAAACACCTTTTTCTGTTACGATTATAAATTCTTTTTCTTCTGAGTCTTTTGCATATTTCATAATTCCTGTTGTAGAACCAATGTAATCTGCAAAAGCAGTAATTGCTTGATGACATTCAGGGTGAACTAAAATTTTTGCGTTAGGGTGTTCACTTTTTGCTTTTTCAACATCTTCAACCAAAATACTCAAGTGTGTTGGACAGTATCCGGGATAAGTAATAACTTCAACTTCCGGTAATTGATTGCCAACATATGTTCCTAAATATTTGTCAGGAGCAAACAATACTTTTTTTTCATTCATTGATTTTACAACGTGAACAGCATTTGCACTTGTACAACAAATATCCGCTTCTGCTTTTACTTCGGCAGAAGAATTGACGTAACAAACAACAGGAATATTGGGATACATTTCTTTAAATTCTCGTATTTGTTTTAAATCAACCATATCTGCCATTCTACAACCTGCTTCGATGTTGGGTAGCAATACTTTTTTATTGGGCGATAAAATTTTTGCTGTTTCTGCCATGAAATAAACACCGCCAAATACTATAATGTCTGCTTCTGTATTTGCGGCTAATCTGCTTAATTGCAAAGAATCTCCCACAAAGTCCGCAACTAAATCAATTTCAGGATTTTGATAACAATGACCCAATATTATTGCGTTTTTTTCTTCTTTTAATTTGTTAATCTTTTCAACTAAATTTTTTATATTTCTCATAATTTTATCTCGTGCCTCAGTTAATATGATTGTACTTTAAAATCTTTTGAATTAAAAATTATGTTAACAAATGTAAACAAAAACCTTAAAACCATTAAAGTCACATGGTTTTCTGCCGATATAAAAAGTGTAGGTAAGTGAAAGGTGCATGAAAATGACCAATATAAATTTTAACAGTTTTGTTTTGAAGAAGATTGCTCTTGAAAAAGCAACAGAGGGTAAAAATGCATCGAGTGCTTATACAAGATATGAGAGTGTTTCAAGTTTCAATTCTGCATCACTTGAAGAGTTGATGAACCTTGATATAGCAGCGTTGTTAAAAGCAGACAATTCTTTAGATGTATTGGGAGAAGATGCAACAGGTGATCAAAAAGCTTTAGCAGAAATGGTTAAGACATTCTTGGAACTTGACGGAATAAATCAAGCTGCTGACACTGACGGTGATGGTGAATTGAGCCAAGAAGAAGCACTTAATTTTATGCAACAAACAATGGCATTTGATGGAGATTTGTCTAATTTAACAATGGACGATTTAGATGCTGTTGTACAAGCAATGAATATTAATTTTGAAGAAGTATTCCAAAATGCGATAGATGAATCAGTTGCAGAAGAGATGGCTACAGATGAAGTTGAAAAAGCAAAACAAGCACAACAAACAGCTCCGACAGGTTCTGTTGGAGGAAGCGGTTCTGTCGGTGGTTCAGGTGCTTCTTCAAATGTAGGTAACAGTTCTAAAGTTGCTCAAAAGATAACCGCTGAAACTGTTGAAGAAATTGAACAAAAGATAGCTGAAAAAGAAGATGAAATTTCAAATGTTGAAGCAGAAGCTGAAGAGCAAATTCAAGAACAAGAAGATGCAAAAGCAGAAGCGATGAAGTCGAATGGTATGTCAGAAGAGGAAATAAAAGCATACCAAGAACAAGAAAAGAAAATTGAAGAAGATATACAAGCAACAGAGAAAGAAATAGATGAAAACAACAATGTTATTTCTGAAAATGAGGCAACAATTTCTTCAAACAAAAATTACATCGGTTCAATAGAAAGTCAAATTTCAAGCAATCAGTCTGCTATGTCTTCAATTGCTGACGATGATGAAAATGCATCATCTAAAAAATCAGAATTTCAATCAAAAATTGATTCTCTTCAACAAGAAAAAGAAACAATAGAAGCAGAGAATAAGAAACTTGAAGAAGAAAATGCGCAAAAGAAGAATGAAATAGCGACAGCAGAAACTAAGAAACAAGAATTAGAAGCTCAAAAGCAAGAATTATTGAATAAGACATTGAATGAGTCAGAAGGATTTGCAAAGGGAATTGCGTCAAGTCAAGCAGTTTCAGAAATTAAGGCTCAAATATCTAAATACGATGAAAATATTGCACAAATCAGAGCAGATAAAGATGAAAAAGTTGCTTCTTTGAGAAGTGAAATTCAAGAATTGAATGTTCAACTCAAAGATGCGCAAGCAAAGGAAGAAAGAGATTCATTCCTTAATGACAATTCCTTCCTTGCAAACGAAGATGTACTTAAACTTGCAAAACAATTTGAAGGCAAATCTCAATCAGAAATGCGTGAAATTATGAGAGCAGCAGGATATCAGTTTGATGATGGAGCGTGGTGCGCAGATTTTGTAAGTTACATTGCAGGTCAAACATTGGGCGAAGATAATCTTGCTGATTGGTACAAAAATTGTAACAGAGCGTACTGTCCTGACATCATGGCAAATGCAAAAGCTAACGGAGCATTCCACGGTGAAGAACAAGCACAACCCGGTGATGCTGTATTATTTGACTGGGACGGTGACGGAACTGCAGATCACATCGGTTATGTAGTAGGATTTAATGAAGACGGAACAGTTCAAACAATTGAAGGAAATACTTCAGGCGATAATTCAGGTAGCCAAGTTGCAACCAGACAAAGAAATAAATCATCTATTCTCGGTTATGCTACATTAACTTAAAAATAATGATATTTTACAGGAAGAGATTATTTCTATCGAAATAATCTCTTTTTTATATTTTTTAATTGATAGAATCTTCTTTTTACTTGTAAAAAAGCGATTTTAGTATTATCATGTTAAAAGTTTTTGATGGAGATAATATGAATTTTCAGAACATAAAAGACATGTTTCATAAGAACAAATCAAAGCATCGCTATTTGAGTTGTGAGTACATTCAGCACGGATTTAATGCTGATTATGAAAATATCAAGATGTGTTGTATGAATACGCACGAAGGTGGCGGACGGCAGATATTAATTCCTGATTATTATGGAGAAAAAATTGATTGGGATAAGTTTTTAGCAGAAAAAAGAGAGATGCGAGAACTTAATAAACAAGGAATTACTTTAGACCGTTGTAAAGGTTGTTTTTTCTTGAAAGAACGAGAATGGGACGATGAAGATTATATTTCTTTTATTGTCTTTAATCATTGGACAAGATGTAATTGTAAATGTAATTATTGTTTCACGTCAGAAAATTTTGAAGAATTTGCCAAAAGACCAAATTATCCGATATTTGAGCAAATAAAAGAACTTGCTGACAGAAAGTTGTTACGAGCAGGCGGAGAAATTGGTTTTGGCGGGGGTGAACCTGCGGTACTAGATGAATTTGAGCCGTTAGTCAATTTGTTAATTGATGCTGGCATGGATAATATCAGGGTACATTCATCAGGGATTAAGTATTCACCTGCAATGGCAAGAGGCATTTCAGAAGGTATTTTAAATGTGGTAGTATCTGTTGATGCAGGTACAGCGGAAACTTACAAAAAAATAAAAAATGTTGGTACATTTGATAAGGTATGGGAAAATATCAGGCTTTATGCAGCCGCTCAAACTAAAGATAAAGGATTGGCAAGAACGAAGTATATTATTATTCCGGGATATAACGATACTTTTGAAGAATTTGATAAGTGGTTTGATCTCACGGTTGATGCCGGTATAAAGTGGATAGTCCTTGATATTGAAGGTGGTTGGTATCAGTGGCATAAGCATGAGGTTCCCAATCATATTTACGATATGATTGATTATGGTGTCAAAAAGGCGAATGAACTCGGAATGATTCGTTGTGAATTATATGACAGAGCAAATGATATGAATATTCATCGTGGAGAATACGGGCATTGATTTATAAAAGTTGTACAAAAATTGAACACGGAATAAATTTTGATATAGATTCAATAAAATTGTGTTGCCAATATAGTGCAAAAGGTGGCGGAAATACAAAGGTTATTGAAGATTATCAAGGTGGGGCAATAGATTGGGATAAATTTTTTGCTTTCAAAAAAGAAATAAAAGATTTGCATAAGTCAGGAGGTACGTACCATAAGTGCGAAGGCTGTATATATCTTGAAGAGCAGGAGTGGTATGAGTCTGACCAGTTTAATTTTTTCAATTTAGATTATTGGACATATTGTAATTGCAATTGTATATATTGTCACACACATAACAAAAAAGATATATATAACACAAAGAAAAATTATGACTTTTTGCCAATATTGAAAGATATGATAGATAAAAATCTTCTAATGCGTGGTGGTGACGTCAGTTTCGGCGGCGGAGAAGTTTGTTTGCTGAAAGAATTTGAGGAATGCTTACAAATTTTTCTTGATTATGATTATTTTATCCGTATTCATACAGGTTGTATTGACTATTCAAATGTTATAGAGGACGGATTACGCAGAGGAAAAGTTGATTTAATAGTTTCTGTAGATTCAGGAACAGAGGAGATGCATGCTCGCATAAAAGAGGTAAAAACGTATGATAGAGTATGGGATAATTTGCGGAGATATGCTGCTGTTCAACAGAATAGAGAACTTGTGAAGGTAAAATATATAGTAATTCCCGGAGTTAATGATACGAAGGAAGAAATCAACAAATGGTTGGATAAGTGTGTTGATTTTGGAATTGGGTACGTTATTCAAGAAATAGAATCCCAATGGTTCTATTCCCGACGGGATAGGGTTCCACAATATATATATGACTTGTTTGATTATACAAAGCAAGCGGCGTATGATAGGGGACTTATATACGGAGAATACGAAAGGGCTGCTCATATGCTTGCCGAAAGAAAAGACAATAAATCAAGTTTTGAGCAATAGCATAGATAAAGTACAGGCATTCAAAGGATAGCAGAATGAAGTTTAATAGTTGTAATTGGATAACACACGGAATGAATTTTGAACCGGGACATATTGAAATGTGTTGTTTGAGATGTCATATCGGTGGCGGAAATTTGTACGTAAAAAAGCCATACAACGGTGAAAAAATAGACTGGAACGAAATTTTTGAATTAAAGCAAGTTTTTATTGACGAAAACAAACGTGGTGAAATTAACCCGAAATGTGAAGGCTGTTTTAATTTATGGGATAAAGAGTGGTTTGATGAAAGGCATTATTTTAATTATCTTCATTTTAATCATTGGACTCATTGTAATTGTAAATGTATATATTGTTACACAGATTATAATAAGGAATATTTTAATACACAAAGATTCTATAATGTATTTCCGATAATTAAGGATATGTTTGATAAAAAATTATTCAGACCAGGAGGCGAAATTACTTTTGCAGGAGGAGAGCCGGCAATTCTTGATGAATTTGAAGAATTGTTGAATTTGTTTATAGAAAAACAAGTGCCCAAAGTTATTATACATACGTCAGGAATTAAATATTCACCTGCGATTGCAAGAGGTGTCAATGAAGGAATTGTTGATGTTGTAGTTTCTTTGGATTCAGGAACGAGAGAAACATTCAGAAAAGTTAAGAATATAGATGCATATGATAAAGTAGTTGAAAACGTGAAGAAATATGCAGAGGCGGAAAATCCTGAAAATATACCTTTGGTAGCAACAAAATATATCATTTTGCCAAATATCAACGATAATATAGAAGAAGCGGCAAAATGGCTTGAAATGACATATTCAAAAGGTGTTCGTTCTGTTGTAATTGATATAGAACACCAATGGTTTAGTTTGCAAAGAGAACATAAGGCATTTCCGCAACACGGAAGAGATGTAATTTCCTACATGTATGAACGTGCTTCTGAGTTAGGATTGCAGGTGACTTTGTATAATTCGGCGAGATATTTTGTAAATAATGAACAAGATTTTCCGAATTATGATTTCATTCCGTATGAATATCCTTCATATGGTAAGTATGAAGAGGAACATCGAAAATGTGATGCTGATTGTACTTGCGGTTGTGTTTGCGATAATATTCAGAATGATTAATAACAGATAGAATATGTTTAAAGATTTTAAGAAATATTTTGCAGAAATTTGTACAATTGCGGCGCCGTTGATTGTCGGAAATTTAGGGCATACTTTGACAGGAGCCGTTGATGTTTTTGTTGCTGCTAAATATTCGGTAGAAGCTCTTGCTGCAATAGCAATTGCAAATTCTATTTTCTTTACCGTCACTTTTTTAGGAATAGGTTTTTTGATTGCGATATCTATTGTTTTGTCAAATTATAGAGGTGCAAAAAAACATACAAAAAAATATTTTTCATCAGGTGTAATTTTATCTCAAGTTTTGGCATTAATAACGTGGATATTGTTGATTGGGATTACATATTTAATACCAAATTTTGGATTTGAACAAAATCTTGTAAAAGAGATACAAATTTATATGTATGTTGTGTCTTTTTCTGTATTTGGAATGTACCTTTTTCAGGGAATTAAAGAGTTTTTACTTGCACATGAAATTGTAAATTTTCCCAATTATTTATTGATAGTTTCAGTATTTTTAAATTTGGCATTAAACTGGATATTTGTGTTTGGTTGGGGAATAATTCCTTCAATGGGAGTTTTAGGTTTGGCTCTTGCGACATTGATAGTTCGTATAGTAATCGGAGTGGCAATGGTCATTTATACTTGGAATATTATAAAAAAATCCGGTCATGGCCCGCAAGTTTATGATAAAGAATATGTCAAGAGTTTAATGAAAGTTGGATTTCCGATTGGGCTTGGATTTTTGATAGAATTTTTAGGTTTCAATATAGTAACAATGGCTCTTGGACGTCAGTCAGCAATACTTGCTGCGGCACATAATATATTAATAACTCTTATAGACGCTGCATTTATGATACCTTTAGCTATTTCTTCGGCGATTGCGATTAAGGTTGGTTTTTTCAATGGTGCAAAAAATTTCAAAGAAATAAAAAATTTTTCCAAAGTTGGGATTTTCATGTGTTTTGCTTTTATGTTTGTGATGTCAGTGTTATTCGCAATTATGCCTGATGTTTTCATTGGTATTTTTACTCATGATAAAAATCTTTATAATGCTGCTTTACCTGTAGTTTCTTTGTTTGTATTTTATGAAATTATTGACGGATTACAAATATCACTTGGCGGTGTTTTAAAAGGTTTAAAAATGACAAAACAGGTTACTGCTTCAGTACTTTCCGGATATTGGTTTGTTGGAATTCCGATTGGATTTTATCTTGCGTATGCCCGTTCAATGCCTCTTGAGGGCTTTTGGATAGGTCTTTTGGTTGCAGGAATGACCATTTTTGTTGTTGAATTGGTATTTGTTTTAAAACGAATGAAAATATTGAAAAAAGAATATATGTAGTGATTTTTAATTAAATTTTTTTGATGTGATATAATTTTTTTGAAAAGAGGAAATATGGTATCATTAGAACGAATACACGATGCAGCAAGGGTTTTGAACGGAAATATAAGGGTTACGGATTTAATTCAGGCTCCGAATATAGTTCCGAATGCAAATATTTATTTAAAGTGTGAAAACTTGCAAGTGACAGGCTCATTCAAGATAAGAGGAGCATTTTATAAAATTTCACAACTTTCAAGTGAAGAAAGAGAAAAAGGTGTTGTTGCATGCTCGGCAGGCAATCATGCTCAGGGAGTTGCTGTTTCGGCGCAGAAAAATAACATAAAATCGACGATTTTTATTCCCAGTATTGCACCTCTTTCAAAGATTGAGGCAACGAAGAGTTACGGAGCTGATGTAAAATTAATAGATGGTGTATACGATGATGCATATGAAGCAGCTGTTAAATATTATAAAGAAACAGGTTCTGTATTTGTTCACCCGTTTGACGATGAGTTGGTAATAGCAGGTCAGGGGACAATCGGTCTTGAGTTATTAAGACAGTTGCCGGAATTAGATGCTGTAATTGTACCGATAGGTGGCGGAGGATTGATTTCAGGAATTGCGGCTTGCATAAAAAATATCAATCCACGTTGTAAGGTATATGGAGTTCAAGCACAGGGAGCTCCCAGTATGGTAAATGCAATGGAATTGCATGAACTTCATACTTTAGATAAAGTTTCTACCGTTGCGGACGGTATTGCTGTAAAAACACCTGGTAGTTTAACTTTTGACCTTTGTGAAAAGTATGTTGATGATATTGTTACCGTATCGGAAGACGAAATTGCGACTGCAATATTAACGTTAATCGAACAACAAAAATTAATTGCAGAGGGGGCCGGTGCGGTATCTGTAGCTGCTGCAATGTTTAATAAATTGCCGATAGCAAATCAAAACATTGCTTGTGTTGTTTCCGGCGGTAACATTGATGTTACAATTCTTTCCAGGGTAATAAACAGAGGTTTGATGACATCAGGACGATTATCGGAACTTACGATTGAACTTTTGGATAAACCCGGACAGTTGAAAGAGGTAGCAACGACAATTGCTGATTTAGGGGCAAATGTTGTAAGAGTTCACCATAATCCGGGCGGTAAAAATACCGATATTAACGGTTGTTATCTTAAAGTTTCTATGGAAACAAGAAATCATGAGCATCTTGCAGAAATAAAAAAATCTCTTGAAAATAAAGGTTACAATATAATTAAAGGATAAAAAATGGAAATTATATCAACTGATAAGGCACCACAAGCGGTGGGCCCATACTCTCAAGCTATTTTGGTTAATGGGATTTTATATACTTCGGGACAAATTGCAATTAATCCTGAAACTCAAAAGATGATTGATGGTGATATTACTGTTCAGACAGAAAGAATTTGTAAAAATATTGAAGCAGTTCTTAGTGCTGCAAATATGGGGTTTGAAAATGTTGTAAAAACAACCTGCTTTTTAGCTGACATGAATGATTTTGCGGTGTTTAATGAAGTGTATAAAAAGTTTTTTATTTCAAATCCTGCACGTTCTTGTGTTGCGGCAAAAGAACTTCCTAAAAATGCTCTTGCTGAAATTGAAGTTATTGCGGTGAAACAGTAATTTATTATTGTTGTTATATTTTGAAAATCATTTTAAATTTCGTAGGAATATTTTATAAATTCAATTTATTTGCTAATTTTGGAGCAATTTCATTCCAATAATTTTCGTTTGGGTGAGAATCTTCTTCTGAAATATAATATTTGGGATCTCTCAAGCTTATATCAGATAAGTCTTTTTGAGTGACAACAATCCAGCCATCATTTTTAAGTCTTTCAAGCAATTCTTTATGGTCTAATGATTCATTGTCATAAGTATCTAAATAATAAATTACAAATTTGACATTTGGCCAGTGTTCTAAGGCTTTCTTCTTTGATTGATGTAAGATAAAATAGCAGTAATCTTCCAAAAATTTTACTTTATTTTCATCATCTAAAATACGATTTGTATTCATTTTTGTAAGATACCTGACAAGGAATAAGCCGTTTAAATATTTTGGTAAAAATGGTTTCTGTACTATTAAATCACCATTAGAATCGAGTTTGTTGTACTTATATCTCAAGTATAAATTATCTTCAAATTCTTGAAATGTGTACATTATTAAACGTGATGAATGCAGATCATAAGAAAAAAAATAAAACATATATTCCGGTTCAGTTTTAATATCATTATACAATTCTTTTGAATTTAATTGATAATACATATGCTGAATACCTTTACCGGGCAATCCTCTGTTGTATACAGGTCTTTTTGTACATTCCGATAATTTATAACTAACTAATTGTGTATCGTTTTTCAATCCCGAACCAAAGGTAAAAGAGCAGCCAAATAAAACAAGTGGTTTCTTTTTATACTGCAGTCCGACAGGTATTCTATGATTATATTTGATAAAAGTGTCTAAAACGTCATATTCCAGAGGAATATTAATTTTGTATTTTAGTGCAGATAAATTGTCATTATATTTTATTACAAAATTATCTAATTCTTTTGCTGCAATTTTATAGAAAATAAATTCTGTTATACAAAGCAAAAACAGAATAATTGCAAAATTAATAAAAACAATTTTTGTTAATTTATTCATTAAAGGAATGTAACATATATTTTTTCAATTGTAAAGATAAGGTATAAATTTTTATGAATAAATAATCTGTATATCATAATGGGGCATACATTAATTAAAATTAATTGATATTTTTTTTAAGAAAGGAGAAATTATGGAAAATTACGTATGCACAGCCTGTGGTTGGATTTACATTCCGGCTGAACATAATAATGTAAAATTTGAAGATTTACCCGAAGATTTCCAATGTCCTGTATGCGGTGTTGGAAAGGATTTATTTTTAAAACAGGAATAAAACGGAATAAAATTTACCGCTCTGAATTTTCGGAGCGGTTTTTAATTTATTTTTTAGCAATAATTTTTGACTTTTTACTTTATATAAACTATCATATTTTTGCAGATAAAGAAGGATTTTTATATGGATAGTGTCGAAAATATTATTGATATGGGTGAATATTCAGTTACGTACAAACCGGGAATATATTTTTTAGGTGACCCATGTTATGTAATTCAAGGAACGGAATTATGGGAGAAAGCTTGTGAAGATGCCGGAGATTTTCGTGCATTTAATGAATTTGCTATCGCTCCTACTATGTATGGAGATGGTGTTTATTATGATAAGTATTCCGGTAAAGAATTTGGCGTTGACTCTGCAAGCCTTGGTATAGTTAATTTGAAATACTATCATGAAAATAAAAATGTTGCGTATCCTCTTGATGAATTGGGTGCTGTAGTTGAGGTCAACGAGTATATCAAATTTTCTTATGACCCTGATGAATACAGTTTTTCTTTTGAAATAGACGGAGCAGTAGTATTTATTCCGACAAATGACGATGACGAAGAAGAGGACATTGACAATTCGGAAGGAAATGAATAGTTCTAAAAGGGAATAGTTCAAAAAAGGTGCGAAAATCGCACCTTATTCTTTGTCAAATTAATCAACATCAATTGGTTCTTTTAATATTGCTTTTATTGCTTCTTTCGCCGTTTCGTTAAGTTGAGGATTGATGTATTGAGCATTGGCAATTTGTCTTAAAATATCTATTGTTCGTTTAAATACACGTACGACATCTCCCTCAGAAGATTGAGTCATTCCTGTCAGTTCTTCCCAAGAAAGACCTTCAACCCACATTTCAATAAGTGGTGAATAATAGGAATTTATATACATTTCAGTATCAATATCAAAATCACGTTGAACAACCGCAATTTTTTTTCTGATATTTTTTAGTTGGTTTAATGCCTTTCTTGTTGCATGGGAGAGCGGTTGTGAAGGGAAAACATCACCTCTTAAATCTTCTGTAATTACTGCGCAAACAACTGCGGATAGTTGAGCCGGTGTTAATTCATCTAATATACCGCTTAAAAGCATTTCTGAAATGTAAAGTTCGTTTTCTGCTCGTATCGTTGAGCAAAGTATCCCTTTCTCCGTCGGAAAATCATTCTCAAGATACCCAAGCTTTTCAAGCACTGCTCGGTGATTTTTAAACTTATTCCAATAAATATCTTTTTCAATTGTAATATTTTTTGTTAATTGTTCGGATTTTTTTTCATATCTTTGTAATACTTCAATATCTTTCATATGTTTTTTGTAAGTTCGACAGATATCACAATGATATGATTTCATTTTTGCAAGTAAAGATTTTGTCTTTTCAAGAAATTCCGTAACTTCGGGAGCGTCTTTTTCTCCTCTTTGTTTTGCTTGTTTAATGAGTGTTTTGGATAATTTTCTATGAACAACGTATGTTTCTCTTGTTTTGTTATAGTCAAGCAAATCACGATTAGTCAACTTATACGGACAAACAAAAGCATTCAATTTTTCAATACTTGCATCGGTTTTTTCAAGTTGCGCATATAACGGTTTTAGTCTGTCAGATGAAGAATAATAGCCAAAACTTTTTAAAATAAGTTCTTTTGCTTCATCTATCGAAAATTTTTGAAGTAAATTTAATACCATTGAATATTTTGGTGAAAAACGACTTTCCAAGGGATTTGCATCGGAAAGAACAAGTTCCGCAACTTCTTCAGGGGATTGGAATTGCGTACCTATTACCGTAACATAACCGACTTTATCCATTCCTCTTCTGCCTGCACGACCCGACATTTGTAAAAATTCATTTGCCGTCAACATTCTATGTCCATTGTCTGTTCGTTTACTGACGGCTGAAATTACCGTTGAACGTGCGGGCATGTTTATCCCTGCAGCCAGTGTTTCTGTCGCAAACACAACTTTTATTAATCCTTTTTGGAATAACTTTTCAACCAGAACTTTCCAACCTGGAAGTAATCCTGCGTGGTGTGATGCTACTCCGTGATAAATATAATCAAGATGTTTATTGTGTTCTAGATATGGATTTTCTTTTAAATATTCATCAACAATTTTTTGAATTTCTTTTGCTTCTTCTTTTGTTAGTAAATCCAGATAGCTACATTTTTCCATTTGTTCATCACATTTTTTTCTTGAAAATGTGAAATATATTGCAGGAAGCATATCTTTTTTATGCAATACAGAGATAACATCTTTTGCAGTGTTTCTTTGTTTGAGTTTTGCCCTTGAATTTTTATCACGTCTTTCAGGACGAATTTTGTTGTTCAATTTTCCGTCAGGAGTCAATAAAGGTAATATATCAAACGGTTTTGACGAATCATAATAATAAAATCTTAAAGGAACAGGTCTGAAATCCGTATAAACGCATTTTGTATCGGAGTGAACCGTATTTATCCAGTCACAGAGTTGTTCTGCATTGGCAACGGTTGCAGAAAGGGCAATAATTTGAATATCTGTCGGACAGTAAATGATACTTTCTTCCCAAACAGTACCTCGCTCTTCGTCGTTCATATAATGCACTTCATCAAGTACTGCGTATTTTACGCCTTGAAGATTTTTTGCCAGTTCGCCAAGATTGGTACCATATAGCATATTCCTGAAAACTTCAGTCGTCATTACGACAATTTGCGCATCACGATTAATTGATGTATCACCTGTCAGTAAACCGACTTTATCCTCTCCGTATTTTCTTCCAAAATCGGAGAATTTTTGATTGGATAAGGCTTTCAAAGGCGTTGTGTAAATTACTTTTGTTCCGTTTTCTAAAGCACGATGAATGGCATGCTCTGCAATACACGTTTTTCCTGCACCTGTCGGAGCGCAAACTACAACGCTTTTCCCTTCGTCAATGTACTCAACTGCTTCTTTTTGAAAGTCATCTAATTCAAAGTCAAATTTATACACTATATTTCTTCTTCCGCCATTATATCCATCAAGTGATTTAAGTGTTTCATTGTTTGTTTAAATTGTTCAATTGTAAGACTTTGTGCTCCATCAGAAGAAGCTCTGTCAGGGTCGTGATGAACTTCCATCATAACGCCGTCTGCACCTACAACCAAACCTGCTTTTGCAAGCGGTTCTACAAGATACCTTCTTCCCGTTCCGTGACTGGGGTCAACTATAATCGGTAAGTGTGAATATTTTTTGATAACAGGAATTGCCGATACATCAAGAGTATTTCTGGTGTACGTGTTATCAAAGCCTTTTACACCACGTTCACATAAAATAACTTTCGGATTTCCGGTTGCAAGAATATGTTCAGCTGCGAGAAGAAATTCTCTGATTGTTGCAGCAGGTCCGTTTTTAAGCATAATTGGCTTTCCTGTTTGTCCTGCGGCTTTCAATAGCTTGAAGTTTTGCATGTTTCTTGCACCTATTTGCAAAATATCTGCATATTCACAAATTAACGGCAAATCCAAAGTATCCATAACTTCTGTTACAACCAGCATGCCCGTTCTTTCTGAAGCCGTTTTAAGATATTTCAATCCTTGTTCTTCGTATCCCTGAAAGTCATAGGGAGAAGTTCTCGGTTTAAAGGCACCGCCACGTAAGAAATTACAGCCACATTCTTTTGCCGCATCTGCAACTCTTAAAAGTCCGTCTAAATCTTTTTCTACGCAGCATGGTCCAACCATCATTTGAGGTCTGTTTTTACCGCCCAGTTTGACACCGTTTGAAAATTCGATGACAGTGTCTTCGCTTTGTCCTTCTCTTGATGCAAGTTTATATGGTTCTGAGATTAACTTTACCTCACGAACTCCTTCATAAGAAGCAACCGCTTGGGGTTGAAATAATTTTCTGTCACCAATTGCCGCAATTACCGTCATGATATCACCACGATTTAAAACTGCTCTAAAATCGTGACTTTCAAGATAATGTACAACCGCCTGTATTTGTTCTTCTGTAGCCTTAGGCTCCATTACTATAATCATAATTCCTGTCCTTATTTTTTCTTTTATAAATTTTATTTAAACGGCATTTGCGGAAAATTAGGCATATTTGGCATTTTGGGTATTCTTAATTTGCCTTTTTTCGCTTTTTCCTGCAATCCCGACAAACCTTTCATCATTTTTCTCATTTGTTCAAATTGAGTAATAATTAAATTAACCTCGTGAATAGGTAATCCCGAGCCGACTGACAATCTTCTTTTTCTAGACGTATTAATTATTTCCGGATTGTTTCTTTCTTCGGGAGTCATTGAGTTGATAAAAGTTTCAACTTTCTTTAGTTGCTTTTCTCCTTCTTGAGCAATTGTTTCTCTGTTTTCTTTATTTAATCCCGGAATTGGGAGCATACCTAACAGATTTTCAATTGAGCCGAACATTTTCATTTGTTTTTGTATTTTTAAAAAGTCGTTGAATGTAAATTCGGCTTTTTTCATTTTTGCTTCAAATTCTTTAGCTTGCTTTTCGTCAAACACTTCTTGCGCTTTTTCAACTAAAGAAACAATATCACCCATTCCTAAAATTCTGTCCGCAAGTCTTGCAGGGTGAAATTCTTCCAACGGTTCAATTTTTTCGCCTTTACCGATAAGTTTTATTGGTTTTCCTGTTTGATGAACAACACTCAATGCCGCACCGCCACGAGCATCTCCGTCTGTTTTTGTCAAAATTGTACCGGTTATTTCAAGTTGAGCATTAAAATCTCTTGCAACATTGACTGCTTCTTGACCTGTCATTGCATCAATAACAAGTAATTTTTCCTGAGGATTATAAACTTTATCCAAAATCAAAAGTTCTGCCATCATTTCGGTATCAATTTGTAATCTACCTGCCGTATCTATCAAAACAGGGTTGTAACTTTCGTTTTTCGCTTTTTCGATACCCTCTCCAACTACACGTTGAACTTCTTTGCAATCGTCTATACTAAATACATCAACGCCAATTTGTTGCCCTAAAGTTTTTAATTGGGTAACTGCAGCAGGACGATATACGTCAGCAGCAATCATCAACGGCTTTCTTCCATCTTTCTTGAACTTCATTGCAAGTTTTGCACAAGATGTTGTTTTACCTGAACCTTGCAACCCAAGCATCATAATCAATGATGGGTGTCCGCTTAAATCAAGCGGGTGATCTTCTTTTCCGAGAAGTTCCGTTAATTCATCATGAACAATTTTTACCAGTTGTTGGCTCGGATTAACACCTTGTGTAACTTTTTCTCCTTCTGCACGTTCTCTGACTTTTGAAATAAAAGACTTTACAACCGTAAGATTTACATCCGCTTCAAGCAATGCTCGTCGAACTTCTCGAAGAGCCTCTTGCATATTGTCTTCGGTAAGTTTATCGTTCCCCGAAGTCTTTCTGATAATTTCCGTTAAACGTTCCGATAAATTGTCAAACATAATTATTCTTTCTTTCCAAAGTCTGCGCTTGTAATTACTCTGTCTATTAAGCCGTACTCACAGGCTTGTTGAGCGGACATGTAATTGTCACGTTCCGTATCCGCTTTGATTTTTTCTATTGTTTGTCCCGTATGTTTAGAAAGAAGTTCATTGAGGGTTGATCTCATTCTTAAAATTTCTTTCGCCTCGATTTCAATGTCAGATGCCTGACCTTTTGCCCCTCCCAAA
Source organism: uncultured Muribaculaceae bacterium (assembly GCA_964550875.1). Lineage (GTDB taxonomy): Bacteria > Cyanobacteriota > Vampirovibrionia > Gastranaerophilales > Gastranaerophilaceae > RUG841. Next base: position 18,493 of record CAZKAS010000027.1, read on the forward strand.
GGTTGATGAATCATTATTCTTGCACTCGGAAGAGCCAATCTTTTTCCCGGTGTTCCTGCGGAAAGCAAAAAAGCTCCCATACTTGCCGCTTCACCGATACAAATAGTGCTTACGTCCGCTCTGATGTGATTCATTGTGTCAAATATTGCAAAACCTGATGTTATAACTCCTCCGGGAGAATTTATGTAAAGCATAATATCCTTTTCTGGATTTTCGCTGTCTAAAAGTAAAAGTTGCGCAACAATTGAATTGGCTAAATCATCATCAATTTCATCTCCAAGAAAAATAATTCTTTCTCTCAATAATCTTGAAAAAATATCAAAAGAACGTTCTCCTCTTGAAGAAGATTCGATAACCGTCGGCATATATGAAAGTATTTTTGAATAATTCATCTTATTTCCCTTTGAAAATATTTACTCTATAATTATATTAAAATCGTACCACAAGAATAATTTTTATACTAATTTTTACTGAATGAGGTTATATGATTGATTTCGATAAACCTGTCTGGAATGATAGAGAATCTTTATTTATTAATAAACCCGAAGTTTCAGGCTTATACGAAGGTGAAAGCACAATTTATCAATATGCATTGCCAAGTTCTGATTATCCCATATTGAGAATGCCGTACAATATTTATGATAAGTCGGGTGATGTTCTTGAGCATGGAATGTATATGATTTTACTTGACGAAAACAGAAAATATCTTATGTTCGTTCAAAGCGGTATGGTTAAAGCCCGTGTTCCCGTTTTAAAATACTCAGAAAAAATGATTGATGAAGAAGAAAGACAAGAACGTGAAGATATTTTGGAAAATTATAAAAAATATATGCAAAAAGGAAATCAACGTAAGGCAAAAACTTATAAAAAAGAATTGGAAATATATGATAATCGCAAACAAGCTCAATTAAAAGCAACCATAACCGAAGATGAAACAAGCGGTTTTTATGTTTTGCAGTATGAAACCTATACCCAAAAAGCCATTGCTTTAATACCGATTTACAAATAATGTTTTACTTTAGTACAAAGTAAATTTAAAATCTTCACAGAATTGAAAAAATGATATATTATTAAATAAGTTTTTTGCAAAATATGCGAAAGGATAATAAATGAAATCTTCTAAAACACAATATTCTATCAAATCTTGTCCCACCGATGATGCCGAACAATTAGAACTTCTTTTAAATTCAATGGCTGAAGAAGGCTGGGATTTATACACCATGCACGAAGTTGAAAGTGATGATGAAGGCTATGAATACAGTTGTATTTTTGTTAAAGAAAATACAACTGACGATTTATTCAAAGAAGATTTCTCCGATTATTTCGGCTTTAAAACCAAAATGGAAAGAATTATGTCGCCCAAACAAGAGCCGCTGGATATTTGTTTGGACATTCAGAAAAAAATTAAAGAAAAAAGAGAAAAAATTGCAAGAATAAAATCCCTTCTCGACTCTACATCGGAAGACAGCAGAAATCAGCTTAACGAAGAAATTTCAGTTAATATAAACGAACTTGAAAAGTTAAAAAAGAAATTATACAACTGTCTTTTACCTGACATAATGTACAATAAATTAGGTGAAAACAAGTTAACTATAGCTCTTTCTGAGGAATTGACGGAACTTATTAATCCTGACAGCGAAGTTAATTTGCTCTCTAAAATTGTTCAGGTCAGACAAAATTTAACGGAAGAGTTGGGCTATGTTATTCCTGAGGTTCGTCCTGTTAACGGTGATTGCCTTGATGCAAACGAGTTTGTTATAAATGTTCGAGGAACTCAAGCCGTCAAGTCCTGTTGTTATGTCGGTTATTCAATGTTTTTCAAAGACGAACTTAATCTTCCAAAACTTCCTAAAAATACCATAAAAGATGTTGACCCGATAACTGGTAAAAAAATTGTTTGGATTGAACAAAATAAAACTGACGACTTTTGGGAAAAAGGTTTAGATGCTAATGATTATATAGCAAGACTTTTGGAGTTCGTTGCCGTTAAATACGTTGATGAAATTCTTGATTATTCGGATATGAATAAGTACATAGAAATTGTTGCAACGAAAAATTTATTCCTGTTAGAAAATATAATTCCTGATTTTGTTTCTATCGGGGAATTGAAATATTTGATTACAAGTCTGATTAAAGAAAGAGTTTCTGTAAAAGACATTGTTTATGTTTTTGAAAAAATTAATGACATGTCTTCCGATCCGTCTAAAGAGGATTTGTTATGCGGTTTAAGAAGATATTTGGCTAGAAATATTTCATCTTCTCTTGTTGCTGATAATGGCAAAATTAACCTCGTTGAACTTACGGATAAATCTTTAAAAACTTTAATCGGTGAAAAAGATGAAAATAGCGTTGTTAAAATTGAAAGTTCAAAAATTGAAAAACTTTTGAAAAAGATTGATGCTTCTTTAGAGGAAAAAAATCTCAAAATGAAAGATGTTGCTCTCGTCTTTCCTTCAAATCTGAGACAAATCGGATATTTAGTATTTTCAAAATTTAATCCTGATGTGAAAGTTGTTGCAAGAGAAGAAATTACAACAGATTTTCCCTCTGAAGTGATTGCTCAGATATAATGGTTATTTACTTCACAAAATTATTGTAACTTTAATTTTTGTTATAACTATTTCACAAATTAAAAAAATATGATAATATAAAATACGTTATTGAATGAAACAAATGGGATAAAAAATATATGACAGATGAAAAGAAACCTCAACAAGGCTCGATAATGGTACCTCTTGATGATTTGGATACTGTGAGCGAAAAAGATTCTAATACGGTAGATGAACTTGCGATGGAATTGGCTGCAATTCATCAATCTGCAAAAAAAGTTGCAATTATCGGCAGTCGTAATCTTCCGATTACTCACCAGCAACTTATTGAGGTTCTGGCGTATGCATTGGTTAAACAGGGCAATACTATAATTACTTCAGGAGGCTCCAGCGGAACAAATGCCGCTGCAATTAGAGGAGCAATGTCTGCTGATCCGCAAAAATTAAGAGTCATTCTTCCTCAAACTATCGGACAACAACCTTCTGATGTCCAAGACCAGTTAATCGGGGTTCATAATATCATTGAACACCCTGACAGAGCTATGATGACTTTAGCTGATGCCAGCCGTATTTGTAACCGTGAAATTATTGATGAGTGTCAACAATTGATTTGTTTCCTCTCTCATACTTCTACAACGTTACACAATGCTACTCAGTATGCTGAAGATATGCATAAAGTTGTTACATCTTTCTATTTAGATTAGTAAAGTTTTTTGTAGACAAAACATCTGCTTTGCAGATGTTTTGTCTATTTGTATGCATAGGTACTTTCTCTTTTTAGTGTTTGTTTGTAAAGTAATTGTTTGTATTTAAAATAAATTTATATGAAAAAATTAATTATATGGAATATTATCTTATTACTTCTTGTACTAATTTCGATAGAAATTGGTAGTTTAGTTGAATATTATAATTCCACAAAGGCATTATTAGCATTAAAAAATAGCGCAGGATTAATTCAAAACTTTAGATATACATTAGCACACAATTTTTCAACATCATATTTTTCTCACCTTTTTTCAGAACACATTTCCGTGCACTCTGATAAAAGACCGGTTTTATTAATCGGTTGTTCTTACGTTCAAGGTAGCGGATTGAATGAAAATCAAACTTTAGCATATAAAATTTTTCAAAAAACGAACAGAAGTGTTTATAAAAGGGGTATCCCCGGTGGTGGTATTCAACTTGCTTTGCACCAATTTGAAACCGGTGAAATGAAAAAAAGTGTTCCTGATGCCGAATATATAATATATGTTTTCATTGGTTACCATATTCACAGGTTGTTCAGTTATCAATTAGATTATATTGAAACAGAAGTTAATCAGCGTTATAAGTTGGAAAATGGAAAATTAGTCAAAATCAGACAACCGTTATTTCCTTATTATTATTCTCTCTTTTCTGTAAAATTAATACAAAAGTCTATTGCAAATAAACTCTCAATTAAAGAATATGAAAATTATAATCTGTTTAATGCTGTTATGTCCGAATTATTAAATCAAGCCAAAAACACTTATAATAATTCTAAATTTGTAATTTTATTGTATCCAAGTGCCGATATTATGAATAATAATGACTCTATACTTCCTGATAATGAAATTAATAATTTGAAAAATATGGGATTTTTTGTCATTAATGCGGAAAATTTGACTACTCTGCCGATTAGAAAAGAAGAGTATAGAATCTCTGATAAAGATCACCCTAATGAAAAAGCATGGGATGCAATTGTTGACAATTTAATAAAAACCTTAAATCTTTAGAATAAAAGCCTCTTTTACATATCATTAAAAAATAATTTCTCGCCTTTTTTAATGTTTAAAATTCTAAAATTATTCTTGTTAAGAAATGTTAAGAATAATATATACAAAAAGACAATTTTTTCAAAAAACAAACGTTTATATAAGAGTAAAGAGATAGATAATAAAGGAGATATAAATATGGCAAGAGTTTTGATTTCAATGCCCGAAGAATTTTTGAACAAGATTGACGGTGTTGCAGAAGGAGAAAATCGCTCAAGAAGTGAATTAATCCGTGAAGCTCTTA
>CAZKAS010000028.1:0-22656 GCA_964550875.1 uncultured Muribaculaceae bacterium
ACACCTAATGAGGTATTTCAACTTTATAGTGTTGCGATTACTTCTTGAATCCACCCGTCTTATTTTGTAACGAAAAATAAAAAAAGATGAAGAAAATACCCAATAAAAAAGTTCGTGATATGATGTTATAAGAGAAATAGTGACACATAAAAATTGGGGAAGAAAATTGGCACAGATATTAATGGAGAATCGTGCTTGTCGAGCAGGGAAGTTTGAATTTAAGAGGTTTCAATCAATATGTGAATATTTGGAATTTGGAGCGAATAAGTTTGCGACACTTCCGGCAATCACGGATACATATAACGGGATAGAACAAAATTATGCAGAATACATATTGCAAGCGAAAGATTTTGCTGCAGGATTGCAAAGTTTGGGAATAAAGAAAGATGATATAGTTGGGTTATTTTCAGAGAATAACGGTCGTTGGATAGTAGTAGATCAAGGGATATTGAGATGTGGAGCTATAGATGCAGTAAGAGGATCAAATGCTCCTGTTGATGAACTTGATTATATAGTAGGACAAAGTCAAAGTAAGGCATTGGTATTACAGACGACGATGTTATATGAAAAGTTGAAACCTTATTTACCAAAATACGATTTAGATTTTATAGTAATAATGTATCATAAAGAAGGTGCGGTATATGAAGGAGTAGATTGTCCGGTATATACTTTTGAAGAAATTCTTGCAATGGGAAAGCGGAGATGTTTTTCTGCTGTTAAATTGACACCTTTGGATTATGCGACGATACTATATACTTCAGGGACGACAGGAAATCCGAAGGGAGTATTGTTAACGCATGGAAATTTAATTTTTCAAATTGATACGGCAAACAATTGGTTTCCTGTGAAATCAGGGGAGTCAACGCTTGAGATTTTACCTATATGGCATGCATACGAGAGAATTTGTACATATTATTTTTATGGAGAAGGTTTGCACGTACATTATACAACCTTATCGAAGATTAAAGATGATATGGTGAAGTATCAGCCTGATTATATGGTTTCGGTTCCGAGAATATGGGAAGCCGTTCGTTCAGGAGTATATGCGAAGTTGAAGCAAAAATCGAATTTAATTTATACGATTTTTGATACGGCAGTAAAATACAGTGTTTCTTATAAAAAGCATGCAATGTATGTAGAGAGAAGGATTACGGAGCAGAAGCATTATAATCCGATAGCGACGGTATATCATGCAATAATGGCTGCTTGTATGCAACCGATGCATAATGTATTTTACAGAACCTTGTATAAGACGTTAAAAGATATGGCAGGTTTAAATCTGAAAGCATCAATTTCAGGCGGAGGAGCGATAGGCAGTAAGGAAGAAGCATTTTATGATGCAATTGGTGTTAAGTTAGTTATCGGATATGGATTAACAGAAACCGCACCGATATTGACATTGCGTTCAGTTACGGGAAAGAACTTTTTAGGTTGTGCAGGCGCACCTATAGAAGGTACTGAACTTAAGATAATAGATCCGGAAACGAAGAAGGAGCTTCCTCCATTTGAAAAAGGACTAGTAGTCGTAAGAGGTCCCCAAGTTATGGGCGGATATTTTAATGATGAGGTGGCGACTCGTGCAGTTTTGGACGAAAACGGCTGGTTTAACACAGGAGATTTAGGGTATTTAACTTATGATAATAACCTTGTTTTGAGAGGAAGAATGAAGGAAACGATAGTTCTTTCCAATGGGGAAAATGTAGAGCCGATACCGATTGAAGATGCTGTTTTGGGAAGTCAATACATAAACCAGATTGTTCTTGTCGGACAAGATCAGGGTTCTGTTGGTGCATTAATTATTCCGACGAAAGAAGCATTGGAAAAATGTGGAGTTGATACAAGAGGATTGAGAATGCAGCAAGATGTTTGTATCAAAAATCCATCTCTTCGTAAACTTATAAAATCAGAGATTGATACATATATTAAAAACAAGAGTAAATTAAAATCATTTGAAAAAATCCAAAAATTTGAAATTTTGAAAGAAGGTTTCAGTATTGATAACGGCTTAATGACCTCAACTGCTAAAATAAAACGCAATAAAGTTTTTGAAACCTATGATGATGTTATTACGGGAATGTATCAGCAATAAATATGAGTTAGTAAAAGAAAAAGAAAAGAGTCACCGTTTGAGTGACTCTTTTTTATATTTTTATTTTCTTCCGTAAATATCCGATAATCTTTCTATATCGTTTTCATCAATTAAATCTCCCTTTTGAACTTCAAGAATTTTTAAAGTTTCTTTGTAAGGGTTTTGAAGAGAATGAATTTCTTTTACGGCAATATCGACAGAGTCGCCTGTTTTAAGAGTTAATTCTTTATCTCCTTTAATTATTTTTGCAGTACCCTCAAGAACAATCCAATGTTCCCCTCTGTGATTATGTCGTTGAACACTGAGTTTTTGGTCAGGTTTTACGGAAATAGTTTTAACAAGATATCCGTCACCTTCATCAATGACAGTATAAGTTCCCCAAGGACGAGTAAAAGTAGTTTGTTTATCAATATTTTTCATTTCTGTATTTTTTCCCGTAATACAACCGCAAGAACACTGCTTACAACAATTTTGTTTTAATTTACAGTTAGCATCACTTGAAAGTCCTGTCAACATTATCGCAGAAACAAATACAGCTGTATAAAAAATTTTAAAATTCATTTATTTTCCTTTCGATTTTTTCTTTTTATTAACATTTTAACATTTTAATGATAGTACAATATAATTGTTTTATGGGAAAGAAAAATTTTTACATAATTTCGATGATGTCAGGCACTTCGATGGACGGAACAGATGCCTGTTTGGTAAAGCTTTCAGACGATTATTCGTTTGAAATTGAAAATTCATATTCACTGGAATATAAACCGGAATTAAGAAAAAAATTGCTTTCAATTGCTGTTGGACAAGGGACGGTAGAAGATATTTGCATATTGAATTTTATTGTGGGGGAACATTTTGCAAAATGTGCGAATGAACTTATAAAAAAAACGGGTATGAAAAAATCAGATATTGATTTTATTTCTTCACACGGTCAAACAGTTTGGCATAACCCGAAAACAGTTGAATTAGGGGGATATAGGAGCTCTTCAACACTGCAAATAGGAGATATATCAGTAATTGCGGAAAGAACAGGAGTTATGACGATAGGTGATTTTCGTCCTAAAGATATGGCGGCGGGCGGTCAGGGCGCTCCCTTAGTTCCTTATGCAGATGAAAAAATTTTTGGCAAAAGTATAAATAGAGCAATTCAAAATATCGGTGGTATTTCAAATGTTACGGTACTTTCTTCAAAATGCCCGACATTTGCTTTTGATACCGGGTTAGGAAATATGCTGATAGATTATTATACAAATAAATTTTTTGGCAAGGAATATGATAAAAACGGAGAAATTGCAAAACAAGGAAAAGTTAATGAAGAGTGGCTTTTTGAACTTATAAAAGATGATTATTATGATATTATTCCGCCAAAATCGACAGGACGAGAGCATTTTAACGATAATTATGCGGAAAATATGTTAAAATACGCACCGAATAATAAATATGACATAATTCGTACAATTACAGAACTTACGGCGAAGACGATTTATGAATCGTATGAAAAATTTGTATTTCCCAATACATCAATAGAAGAAATCGTTATTGGCGGAGGAGGAGCGTATAATCCTGTATTAATGAATTCTTTGCGAAGATATTTTGGAACAATTCCAGTAAAAACGCACGATGATTTTGGTATAAATAGTAAACACAAAGAATGTCTTGCATTTGCAATTTTGGGAATGAATACGTATTTAAAGAGAACAAACAATGTTCCTTCTTGTACCGGAGCAGACAGGGACGTTGTAATGGGGAAAATTGCGAATGCTGATTAATTGTGTATGGCATACACTTAATGTTAACTAATGTAAAAAATAGAAAAACATGTACTAAACATGTAGCAAAAAAAAGTTATTATAGGGTTTAGAATACGCATAGATAAAGAATAACAAGGGTAAAATTGTACTCAAAACTTTCCCGAACAAGGAATGAGGGGGGGCGAAGGGTAAATTTTACCCAAGCATGTTTTTTATGAAGTGATAAAATAGAAGTATAAATAAAGACTTAGAATAAGGACAGAAGTAAAATGAATTTTAACTCATCATTCAGTAACCCATCATTTGGCGGCAGAAGAGAAGATTTAAAGAATATAAAATCTCTTTCAGAAAACAATATGCCGATTTTACCAAACAAGAAGAAGTTAATAATGTCAGCGATTAATAATGTAGGGCAAACGGCAGACAAAAAAGACATAGAAATGCTTATGGGTACTGTAGAAACGATGAAATACGGTATCAAGAACAATTCCGAATTTGCGAAGGCACTTGGCGGAACAAACGGAGAAAAGGAAAATACCGATTGGGACGGAATTTTGCAAGGAACGATAAAGAATGCAATCAATGGTCAATCGGAAGAGGATAAAGCGGAATTAGAAGCAAGATTTCAAAAGATATTTGGAGAAGAAAAGCCGTTATCGAAAGAAGAAAAGACTATGCTTCAGTTGAGAAGTGATATTTTATCGTCAAAAGAAATGACAGATGTTATTTCTGATGCGGAAAAGACGACGGAAGCCGCAAGAGTTACGCAAAATCTTGATTATTTCATAGCCTCATCGGAAATCAATACAGATGATAAGATTAAATGTTTGGGAATGATGAAACATTTTTTGAGTGATGAATATGAAATTAATCCTCAATTGAAAGATTATAAAGTACAGGCTTTTTCAGAAATGGTAAACGATTTAATTGTACAAAGACCTGATGAAAAGGAATATACGATTAAAGATGTCAGCCAAAAACAAACAGGAATGTGCGCTGCTATTTCAATAGCACGTAAGACAATTTCTTACGAAGATAAAGTTCGAGCAATGGAAATCATGATGAACGAACTTGATGCAACGCCGACGATGAAGGTTTATGACAGAACTGCAATCGGAACGGGAAAAATGGTAGAAATTCCGAAGGCGCACGTTGATTTTACAGATGGTATGAAGAAGGGATACAGAATAGTAGATACAGGAACTCACCAATGGATGAATGCAGCGAATGTAGTTGGAGATGGTTCTATTTCTACAGCTCATTATCAAGCATTTGATCCTGATAATTATGAAATTTTCAGAGATGCAAAATGGTATAACGACATGCCACAGGAGTACAAACCTGCGCAAAATTGGCTCAGATATCTTAATAAGGAAAAGGAAGCCGTTTCAAAAGCTGATAAGAGAAACAAAGATATAGTTAAGGTTCAAAAGGAAATTGGTCAATATAAGAAAGATTTTGAATTAGAAGCACAAAAATCTGATGCAGCGATACGTTCTTCGGTAGCATCATTAGATTCTTCAATTTCTAATGCAAAAGCTGTTGCAATAACACGTCAAATATTAAAAGCTGACAAATTAGAAAATCCTGAATTTAAGATTACGGAAAGTGATACGACAGAAGTAAAGCAGGCAAAGATTGCAGCATTTTTGAAGTCAGAACTTCCAAACGTTTCAGAAGAAGCAATTAAAGCGAATATTGAGAAGATATCAGGTTTAAGAGATTTGTCAAACAGTGCAAATGCAAAACTTGATAAATTAAAATCTCACAAGACACCACAAGCGATATTTGCGTATAACAAAAACTTGTTTACGGCTGCTGCACATCACAGACGTTCGGTTCAAGCAGAGTTAAATGTTCCTGAAAGACTCTCTGCTTATGAGAAAGAACTTAATGTTCCATCAAGAACAGGATTGGTACAAGAAGCTGCGAATAAAGTTTTGAATAATTTATCATCACAATCGCTTGTTGAAAAGACAGCGAAGAGTTTTGATGTTGAAGCGAATGCAGATGCAGTAAAACTTGCAGTAGAAAAAGCGGTAACAACCTCAGAAGTTGTTATTCCTACACAAATAGATAATATTTTAGGCAAAATGGGAATGGGTGATAGAGTTACGCTTATATCGAGTTTCCTTGATTCTGCTGCCGAACAAATTAAATCAGGTAACAATGAAGTTCTTGAAACTTATGCAGAAAATGCTCATATTAAACCGAATACAGCACAAGTTTTGAAAAAGATAGAAACGGTAAAAGCTTCGTTACAGGATAATCCGTCAAATAAACAAGTACAAGAGGCGGTTAATGTTTTAGGTTATAATAATCAAATTGAAATGACGGCGGACTTATACAAGACATTTGCGACTGCTGTTGAAGGTGGAGCATTGACAAATGAGCAAGCGGTTGCTTTACTCGGACAATATCCGACAAAGGCAATTGCTGATATGGGAAAAGAAATCAAAGCGCTCAATGATAAACAGATAAATATTGAAGCAAAATTAGGTTTGCCGACAAGACAAGAAGTTGTGTTGAACATCTTGGAAGCAACAGGAGAAATTGTTTCAGAAAAGTCATTACAAGATATGCAAGCAAAATTTGACAAAGTTGCGGAAGTAAAGGCAGAAAACGATAACAGAATTGTTGATCCCAGTGTTAAAAAGCCGAAAATACCGGATTCTGTATATAAGTTTACACCTGCAGAAAAAGCGATGTATGCTCAAATTGAATCTCAGATACCGGCAATGAAAGAATATGCTAAAGTTAATGCGAAAGAGATGAATGAAGCATTGGCACCGCAGTTAGATGCACTTTTTGCGGAAACAGGACGTCTTGACGGACACTTATGGGTAGCAGGAGAAGGCGAAAGCGGTTTATATGACAATCAATCAATAAAAGTACTTGAGCTTATTACCGGCAAGCATTACTACAATGAATCAGATATTGATAAAGTAGTTGCTCACATAAAAAGAGGAGAAGGTTCAGGTACTTCATCAACGAATGTATCTCATACCGAATATTCAGGACACGCTCAATATGTAGCGGAAGTTTCTCAAGTGGCTGTTATCGACCCTAAAACTAAAGAAACGGTAATGAAAGACGTATTATGGCACGATAATACTTGGGGAAAATGTGAAGGTCAAAATGTTTGGACAGATGAAAAAGGAGTGAAGAGAACTGATTACGGAAACGGATATGGTGGTCCGGACGGTTATGTTTTCGATTCTCGTTTATTCACTGGAACTTTTGTTGATGACCAAAAGGTATATGTAGGAAAGACAAAAGACGGTCAAAAATTTGATTTGTGGAAGGCAACGAGAATTGCAGGTACAAATCCGGATGCTGATAAAAATATTAATGAGGTATTAGATTCCATATTGAATTTAGGAAATGCTGAAGAAGCCATTTCTGAGTTTGAAAAGACATTTAAGCAATCAGCACCGGTTAACTTTGATATTATGGACAGATTAGTTGAAGATTTGACAAAAGAATCAGACAACTATATTTCCATTATTGAAAAAGCGGCACCTCAAACGCAAGCAGATTTAGATGCTATAAAGAACGACGAATTGAAATTTTTGTTGGAAAAGACAGCATTACAAATGTCAACTTCATCAGAAGGTGTAAAAAATCATATTCAAACGGTATTTGATTCAGAGGGTTTTGCAGAAGTTAAAGAAAATCTTGCTGAAATACAAAAGGAAATGATTGCCTCAACATTTTTAAAAGGTTCTTATGCTGCTAATACCGTAATAAAAACGGCATCAATGGATATTACAAATGCTATAAATGCGGTATATGCAAATGAAACAGAAATTGACATTGCAGGATTGCAAAATGTTATCAAAGGAATTATGCAAGTTCCTACCGATAAACTTGATGGTTCTTTGCCTAATTTGAAACAGGTAGTTATCGAAAATGCAAAGAAACAAATTTCAGAAGGAATTTCAGATAAAGCGAAGGCAGCTGAACTTTCAAAGAGTATTTCTGACATTATTTCTTCGACGATTGATGAAAAATTGGCAATCAATTCAGTTGAAGATTTAAAAGACAGTTCGGATATGGCAGATACAATTATTGAGTTAATTGATAATAAGTTCAATACATCAAGTGATTCTGATTTGCTTTCAGGTATTCAAAAACTCCAAAACATGACGAATGAAGAATTTAAGGCATTTTTGGCTGATGCGACACCTGCCGAATTAGGCTTAAAAGATGTTACGGCTCTTGATGTTGCGAAACAAATCAATGCTCAAAAAGATGTTGCAACCGAACAATTTAAGGAGAATGCAAGATTACAGGTAGTAAATTCTGAAAAATCATTAGATTCAAATGCTCCAGAATGGCAATACCGAGAACTTTCAATGAAAATGCAGCCTGTACAAAACACAATTGATATTGAAAAAATGAAACCTCAACTTCTTAACATGGGAGTACGAGGAGCGTTTCCTGAAGCGGAAATTTTCACACAGGAAGAAATCGATGACCAATCGGTAGAGTTGCTTTCTTCAATTTCAGCATCGGTTGAGAACATTAAAACTTCTACAAACAAAGGAGAAGTTGTAGCTGAATTAAATCAACAAATCAGAGAATATGTTTCTGCAAATGTAGCGGAAAAATATCAAGACAAGACAAAAGGTTTGTTTAATGCATATGTTACCGCTATTAAAAACGGTTCTGCTGAATCTGAAAAAATCGCAAATTCAGTAATGCAAATAATTGAACAAGGTCATATTACCAGACACCCGAAAGAAATGATTAAAACTTTCATTAAAGAAGTTCAAGCAAAAAATCAAAATGAAGAAAAACTTGCAACACTTCGTGAATATATGACAATGGGTTATCAAGTTTCAGAATATGCGAATGTAGAGTACAGTTTAATTGAAAATGCGGAAACAGGAATAGAAACAATGATGAATGAAGCATTTGATGAGCATTCATTGTATTCAACTGTTGACGGAAGTCCAATTGCATTAGATTCAGATGAAGGAATTGCATTCTTGGTAGATAAACTTGCAAATCCTGCTAATAACAGTACTGCACTTCAAGTGTTCTTTGCTCACACAGGTCTTAGCGAAAGAGCGGTTGATGTAATATCTAAATCAATTAATCTTGAGTCAATTCCTGCCGTTAGTGAACAACTTGGTACCGCAATTATCGGCATGTTGACAGAAATTAAGAATTTGAACGGTGAATTTGCCGAATTTGCAGAAAACAAATCTGTTTCATATTCTTCATACAAAGATGCTGTTCAACATTTTGTTAAGACGATGGATAAGAAAATGGCGGAACAAGGACAAACAGACAGTCAAATTTATACAGCGTATAAGTCAATTATTGAAAAAACACAAAATGCTGATTTTGCGAAGAATTTGTCATCAGAACAAATAATGCCTGTTCTTGCAAAAATCAATGAGGTCGCAATTCAGAACTTGCAAACAAGTACATTGCAAAATGCGGAACAATTGAATGCTCTTTCTTATACATTAACGAACAATTTGTCAGCAATGCAAGCACTTAAAGTTCCCGAAAATTCAGATAGTGAAAAAATTAGAGTTGACTTTGTTCAAAAGGGCAATGACATTTATGTCCAACTTGTAGAAACAATCAATAAAATAAATGAATTGGTTGCATAAGAAGTTGTTAGAAAAAGCGAGGTATTTACCTCGCTTTTTAGTTTATTTTTCATGCTTAAAAATGTGTTATAATACCTTTATTGACTACATAATTCAGGTAATGAAATTAAGGTTAGAATGAGTTTTATTAATTTATCTAAAAATTAATTAACAGAATCTTATCACTCAAAAGAAGAACTTCCTAAAAATAAGGATTTTTACAACCGGTTTATATATTTTTGTATTTAGTCTTGTAAAAAAGGACTTCTCTTGCGGTTGTTTCTTTTTCTATATAGTGTGTTCGTTTTTTTATGTATATAAATTTGTAAATAAAATATCTTATAATTTTCATTATTATTTTAGTGACACTTATTGTGCTAAGACCTGTTCTATGCATACTTTGAATAATCAGATTGATGTCATAATCGGTATTTTCTTTAATATATTCTAACAATTTTGGCGTTCCGCCTTCTATCGCTTGCGGAAAACTATTGCCTCCTAAATAAAATAGCTTTTTCTTAATGAAGGGCATTCTGTCTTCTTTGACTTGTTGCATTGTGTAGTAAAAATATATTTTATCTTTTATCCTTTCTGCATATTTGTCAAAATTTACATAACAATCTGATTTATATCCATTTTCTTCAAAATAACTTGTGTTTCTTAGTTCAAAAAAAGCAACTGCTTCTTGATAAGATTTTGCAATTTGAAGAGTTTCCCAAAAATTTTTAAAACAATCTGAGCAGAGTATATTTTTCTTATAGGCAAGAAAATAAGATTGTAAATGCTCTTTTACGTCTATTTGCGCTATTGTTTTATTTTCTATTGTTGGAAATTTCGTTATTCCCCAAAAATCGCAATCTCTTTTTTCCATTTCGTTAAATATTTCTTGCGGTGAAAAAATGGGGCCAAACATTGTAAAATTTGCGAGTATTAATTCATCGTATTTCTTGATTTTTTCATATCCTATTTGAGAAATAGCATACTTATATGCTCCGGAGTCAAAACCGATATTTTCTCTAATTAAAACTTTTTCAGAATATTTTTCAAGTTTTGTTTTCGATTTGTCTGTTAAATTTCCGTTCGCAACGCAGATAATTTCTTCACAATACGGTTTGAAAGATTTCAAAAAATAAGGTATATAATCATCTACAATACCTTCTTTATCGTAGAAAAAATATATCATTAAGCGTTTCATAAAATTACTCCCGATTATAATTATTTATCAATTTTTTATATTTTGGAGTAAATAAATATTTTTCCAATCGCTGTATATATTTTTTTCTTTTGTCTTTATTTGGGTGAATTTTGTATAATAGTTTGTATTTCCAATATTTAAAATCTTTTTTAGGTTCAACAAAAGTTAACGTTCGGCAAAGATTTTTTGCTATTAATTTTGTGTCATACAGATTTTTTTCTTCTATATATCGTAAAAAGTTTTGTACCAATATAAATTGTTCTTCGTTAATCATTTCTGAATAAAAACTTCTACGTTTTATAAATGCATATTTGTCTTCAATTACTAACCTGTCTGCTTTTGTTAAAGGCCAATATTCGTTCCAAAAATCTTTGTATTTGAAATCATCAATCCAGGTACCTTCTTTAAATCCAAGATTTTGCCAATGTTTTGTTTGTTTTTGCTCGTGTTTGAGAACAGAATCTGCATAAGTTTGAATTTTGGGTAAGTTTTTCCAATATTTTTCAAATTCTTCCGATTTAATTATATTTTTCTTGTAAACATTGAAAAATGAAGGCATATGTCTAAAATCGGTTTCTTTTATATACCATTTAAAAGGCGCCCACCAATCGCAATCTGTTTCTTCAATATTTTTGAACATTTCTTCGAGTGGAAAAAATGGTCCGTAATTTGTGAAATTTGTCAGTAAAACTTCATCAAAGTTGTTTCTGATTTTTTCAAACCCATAATGGTTTAAACCGTATCTGTAGGCTTCCACGTCAAAGCCCGTATTTTCTCGTTCCAGAACAATGTTGGAATATTTTTCAAGTTTATTCCGTGATTTTTCTGTTATCGTCCCATTTACAACCGTGCATATTTCTTCACAAAAGGGTTGAAATTTTTCCAAAAAATACGGAACATAATCATCGACTATTCCGTCTTTGTCGTAGAAAAAATATATTAATAATCGTTTCATTTTTCTCTAACCTTTCGTAAAAATTCCAAAGAACGTTCTATGTTGTCATAAGGAATTTGCTTAATAATTTCATCATCAAGTTCCCACCATTTCAACTCAAGAAGTTCTTTTATTGTATTTTCATCAAAACGGTATTTAATTATTCTTGCAGGACTACCAACAACTATTGCGTATGGCGGAACATCTTTTGTGACAACGGCTCTTGCTCCTATAATCGCACCATCACCGATTTTTATTCCGTTCTTGACAAAAACTCCGTCGCCAATCCATACATCGTTCCCAATTTCAATCGGTTCCATATCCCAATATTCTTCATGAGCTATTTGATTTTTATTTTTATAACCAAGTTTTTCAAAATAAAAATATGGAGATGTTGAAAGAAAATTTATGGGGTGTTTTCCATGTCCTAAAACTACTCTTGGACCAAATGAGCAAAATGCACCGATTTTTGTTTGTGGATTAACTATAAAAATATCAGGATTTCCGTAAGAACACTTTCCTATATTATCGACTTGGGGTACATATAATTCTACCTTCTGCGGGTCTTGATTTAAAACTTCTTCACAAGGCTTTTTAAATCTGAAAAATAATATTCTATATATAAAAAAGCCATCTCTATATTTTCTTTTATAAAATATTTCGCTGATTTTTTTGAGGAATGACTTCTTCATCTTATTTTTCCATTATTTTATTAATAAGTGTAGCATCACCGTATATAACGGGAGAATCATATTTTCTGGACGGGAATACACCACATTTTAACTTTATTTTTAAGTTATGTTCTCTAATAAATTCTTCGGCTTTATCCTTCAAAGAAATTGGCTCACCTGAACAAACATTGATTATTCCTGTAATTTCATCTTGCGCTGCCGATTTTGCAATCATTTTCGCTAAATCTTTAATATCAATGAAGTCAAATTGATTTGTTCCTTTTACGAAAGGAAATTCTTCCTGTCCTTTTTCATCTGCTTCGAGTAATTTTGTGAAAACAGAGTGGTTATGTTTATCATCGCCAGTAATGTAGTATGCTCTAAGCCATTTGATTTTGACGTCTTTATCTTTTACGTAGGCAAAAAGTAATTGTCTTAAAGTGTTTTTTGCAATTCCATAATATGACAATGGGTTGCAAGGTGTTTCAGCGGTTATTTTTCCTTCGTGATAACCGATTTCATGCGCTGTACCCATCACTGTAATTGATTTTACACCGGAATCAATCATATTTTTTAAAAAATTAAAATGCTTGATAAGGTTGTTAACATGGCTTTCTGCGTAGTGGTTGAAGCCATCTTGCCATGCAAGATGTATTAGATTGTCAGGACAATCTAATACATTAAATAAATCTTTATCTGTTGCTCTGTTTAAGATATCTATGTTTAAGTATTTTGAATTTTGGGGAATGTTATCATTCCTGAAATCAACGGCAATAACTTCAAAATTGCTGTTTTTTGTCATATTTTCCGCAACATGATGACCGATATAACCATTAGCTCCGGTTATTAAAATCTTTTTATTCATTTCGTTATAACCTGTATATATTCTTTTTTTTAGTCTATCACTTAATAATATTAATTGCAAACAGTTTGCATAGCACCAAAAAAGGAGAAGGGGGGATTCGAACCCCCGGTCCCGATTAAAGGACTCAGACTTTCGAGGTCTGCACCATAAACCACTCGGACACTTCTCCTCAGTTTATTTTTTTATGTTTTCTGTTATAATCCTATCATGAAAAAAATTACTTTGGGCATTTTATTTCTAATTTTGTTAATTATTTTAAGTTTTAATTACTTTTTGCACTCTTCCTATAAAGCGCTCTTAATTACAGACAATTGCAAAATTGGGATTGATATTAATGATAACGGAAAAATCTCTGAAAATGAATTATTTTCTTTGGACGATATTACAACATTTTGTTCTCCTGATAATATTAGTTATCTTGAAAATAAAATCGGTAAACTTTCTGATAATGAAAAAATCCACCTCTCGCTAAAAACAAAAGATTTATTTAATAAAATTTTCCTTCTCTCTCTTATTCGTTTCGATAACTCAAATATTACCGCAAATTTTTCTGATGTAAATCTTATATTCTTAAATAATGGTCTTGCTTTGGCTAATAATAACAGGTATAAAAAATACGAAAACTTTGAAGCCTTAAATAAGTTGAGAGAAGATGCAAAATCAAAAAATTATGTTCTCCTGAATACAAAAAGTTTAAAGTATCATAAAATTGATTGTGAAAACGGTCTTAATTCAAAACAAAAATTATATATTCTTTTCGATGAATTGCCGGCAAAAGCTAAACCGTGTAAATATTGCCATAAATCAATAATAAATTCAAAAAATTTCAATAATCCAAAATCAAAATCTAACAAATTTATTGAGAAAACCTTTGATACTGATAACATAAAAATTTTTTATACAATTGCTGCCGGAACTTTGAAACCTTCTTCTTTTTGTTCTACAGAAATGTGTAAAAGTTTATTGAAGGAAATAAATGCTTCCCGTTCTTCTATTGATATGGCTATATATGATTTTGCAAACCAACCTGAACTTCTTGCGGCTTTAAGGAATGCTAAAAATCGTGGAGTAAAAATTAGAGTTGCTATTGATGATAAAAATTACTATAAAAATTCACGTATCAAAGATGAAATAAATTCATTCTCTTCTGAAATCTATGACGATTCTTCTAATAAAAAGGACTCATTTAGGTTAATGCATAATAAATTTATGATATTCGATAATAAAACAGTTTGGACAGGGACAGCAAATCTTACGGATACTTGCCTTTCAGGTTTTAATTCAAATATAACTTTTATTATTCGCTCAAATTCTATTTCAAAATTTTATGAAATGGAATTTGAAAATTTTGTTCAAGGCAAATTTCACTCTTCTAAACAAAAAATTCCGGCTTTTGAAACAAATGAAAAATATAGAAGTATCACGACTTTCTTTTCTCCGAAGGATAAAGTCATTAGCACCCAAATAATTCCAGAAATAAAAATGGCTAAACACTATATTTTTATTCCTGCATTTATTGCTACTCATTCTGATTTTGCCAATGAATTAATAAAAGCAAAAAAACGTGGTGTTGACGTCAGATTGATTATAGATGCTACAAGTGCCAGAAATAAATATTCTATTCATTCTCTTCTGAGAAATAACAATATCCCCGTTAAAACAGAAAATTTTGCCGGAAAAATGCACTCAAAAGCAGTTATTATTGATGATAAAGTCGCTTTTGTCGGCTCTATGAATTTAACTAAAAGCGGAAATGTATATAATGATGAAAATTGTCTGAAAATTGAAAATAAACAGGTCGTTCTTGAGTTAAAAAAATATTTTTTACAAGTTTGGGCATTAATACCCGACAAGTATCTTCATTTTGATCCTGCTCCTGAATCTTTTGAATCCGTAGGTTCGTGTTTTGATGGGGTAGATAATGATTTTGACGGACTTGTTGATATGGCTGATAGCGGGTGTAAAATAATAAAACCGATGAAAATTTAATAATCATCGGTCTTATCCTGTTTTGTATAAGTTAAATGCTTTTTACATTCTGTCATCTCGCATTATATTTTGTTGCTGTTGAATTTGATTTAATGGATTTAACGGACTGTTATATAGTTCTTGTTTTAGTTCTTCATCTTGGAATAAATCTTCTTCTTCCTCTGAAACTTCATCTCCGTTTGCAGGAATTAGTTGTGGGTATAAATCCCTTTCTCTGTCGAAATCAGGATTTGTCGCCGGAAATACTTTGTATTTTAATTTTCTCATTTTATCTAAAAATTTATTTTCCTTTTCTTCTGATGCCATTAACATTGGATTATTAATTATGGTTTTGTCAAATTTGATGTCCATATCTTTTGAACCAAGCAGCATTGAATAATATAAAGATGTCGTTTGTCTTGTTATGTCATAACTAAATGTTACTTTCGCTTCGTCCGGCCCAATGCTGATTAAAAATTTGTTTTCTTGCATTAAATCATCAATGTCAGAGTTTCTTGTTGATCCGCTATAATACGATTCTCTGCCGGAAAGTGCCATTGTGCCTGCGTATCCTAATGATAAATACTTGTTGATTTTTAGACATTCAACAATCTGTAAACTTGATTTTCCGTAAAAATAATCATCAAACATAAATGGCGTTCTTCCTCCTACTCCTGTTTGGTAGTATGAAAGAGATTGTGACCATCTTCCAAGAGTTGTTGTTATATATGGGTAAATTCTTGCTATAGCAAATGTGTCACCGGTTGTGTACTGAGATACCATTCCTTGTACCCCCAGTCCTCCAAATGTAGAAAAGGTATTATCACTATTCGTGTATCTGAAGAAATCTCTGGTAATTTGCCCCATCCAACGAGCACGTCCTTCTCCTGATTTGCTGAAACTTCTTCTGTTTGTGTCTGCATATGCACCCAATGTTAACATATGCTCAAAGTGTGCATCTAAATCTTCAATATAATAACGATCCTTATACGATAATGTAACTCCGTATGCCGGACGTCTTGAACCCATAAACCATTCGCTTGCATATGAATTTTGGTTATACAATAATTGTAAATTATCTGTTAGCTTCTGTTTCCCTTTTAATATGAAATTTTCTTTTGCCGTTCCGTATGCAAGTTCGGTCGTGTTTGTTTCATTCATGAATTTTAGATATCCTCCGACTCCGAATTTATCATCATCGGTGTCATATACCAGTAATGGAGATATCCTTAATGTTGACGAAAATGGTAATGATGCTACATATGACGGTCCAAAATACATTCCTAAAATGTTATCTCCGCCTATTTCCGGAATGTTTGTTTGTGTTGCCGCTCCGTTTTTATCTGATGTCATTTTCATTGTCGGCATTGTCGCTATCTTTAACTTCTTATAGTATACGTCAACTCCCTTTAAAATAATGTCGTTATGCTCTTTTTTCGGGGTTACTATAATTTCCTTTACCTTGAATTTTAATGATGTCGGTTCCGGTTTGCGCATATATGAATCGCCAATTTCCAGTTCTAGGTTGTTTAAAACATTTGAATATCCTGAGCCTAGTGCTTCTATTCTTCTGTCTTCAAGAATTTTTATAACCCCTTCGTTCTCTTGAATTTTGTCTGAAGATATATATGCTTCCTTCGCCTTAATACTTACCGAATAATTTGAAGTTACCGGATTTTGAATCCAGCCACATGCCGTTGTCATATCTACATATATGAAATCACCTGTCGTTACATTCTCTTCTTTTATTATTTTGACGTTTCCATATGCTTTAAGACTGCTTGTATCATATGAAAATATAATCTTATCTCCATATAACACAAAATCTTGTCCTGCTATTTCAAATTTTGCATTTCCCTTTGCTTCAATCTCATTTGTGTCCGGCTTGTAATTCGTTTCATCTGCTGTAAGCGATATAGATGATTTATTCGCCGGTTCGTCTTTTTTCCTTTTGTTACTCTGCTTTTTCTTCTTTGCAAAAAATTTCTTATCAGAAGGATTATCAATCATTATATCTTCCGATTTTATTTCTCCTTCTGCTTCAGTTTTCGCATTTTCTTCATTTGTCGATTCTCTTGTAACATTTAATTCAAAATGTTCATTCCTGATTCGCTTCTTATCTGCCCGCTTTAGTGATTTTATGTATTCTGCATCTGTTAATGTGTTCTCTTTTTCAATAGATTTTTCGTCTATGTGTTGAACTTCAATCTTGTTATTTCTACTTTTCCTGCTATTTTTCTTCTCTTCTCTGTTTCCGAATAATTTTATAGTCTTTTCTTTTACTTGAAATTCTGAATCATATAAAATTTTGTCTGAAATATCGCTGTTTAAATCTGCAGCATAAGTGCTAATCCCTATGGATAAAAGCAATAACACTATTTGTATTTTAAAACTGTTTCTGAATCTCACTTTGTTTACCTTCTCTTAAATATAGTTGAGCGGGTTTACGGGCCGTCCGTTAATACGAACTTCAAAATGCAAGTGCGGACCTGTTGAATATCCTGTTGAACCTACATATCCGATAACTTGTCCCTTTTTTACATATTGTCCGTTTGATGCGGCTATTCTTGATTGGTGTGCATATAATGTAGAGGTCGGCTTTCCTTTTACATTTCCATGGTCAATAATTACTACTTTCCCGTATCCTCCATACCAACCTGTATAAATGACTTTTCCGGAATTTGCCGCTTTTATCGGTGTGCCCATCGGTGCTCCAATATCAACTCCGGTATGATATATTTTCGTTTTGAATATCGGGTGAATACGATAACCAAAATATGAGGTTATTCTGCCTCCACAAGGTCTTAAAAATACTCCCGTCGCTGCAGGAACACTGCCCTTTGCCGTTGTCCGCTTTGATAACATTCCTTGAATACTTGCTGATTGTCTTGCTAATTCTCTTTCTGACCGCTCAAATGCTGCTCTGTCATTTTTGAGCTTGTTTATCATCGCTGCATTTCCGCTAATCTCTCTACGAATTTGTTTCTTCCTCGAGTTCATATCGTTGATTGATGTTGCAAGTAATCTCTTTTCGCTGTCAACTTGTGCCCGCAATCTCGCTATTTGCATTGCTCGTTGTCTTGTCTGCTCTAAATTTTGCTTATCCCTTTTTGCTATCAAACTTTGATAATATATCCTGTCTAAAAATGTATTTACATCATTAGCCGCAAGAATATACATAAAATTGCTCATTCTCTCTTTTTTATATATCTCTCTGATTCTTTGTTTCGCTATTGCTTCATTTCTTGCAAATTCCGCTTTGGATATGTTTAATTGGTATTCTAAATTAGAAAGTTTTGATTGCGCTCTGTTGTATTGTGCTTGCGAATTTTGTAATGCTCTTTCGTTCTTTTCTAACTTCTGCTGATTTCTTATCATCTTGTTTGTTTCTTGCGTTTCAAGAATTTTTAATCTGTGTATCTTTGCTCTGGTCGCATTTCTCTTCTTTGTAATCTCTCCTAAGGTCAATCCAAAAACAGGCTCCGAAAATTGTATTATCAGAAACGCCAATACTATCGATAAAAATATATTTATCGGTTTTGTTCTCATGTATTATCCTTGAAATGCAGATACTGCTGCTAAAATTAATGGTGTAACAACAAAACAAACTGTTATTATTATAATGATGATTTTTCTGTTATTTCTGAAAAATTCCATAATTCCCCCTACATTCTTATATTATAATTTTACCTCAAAATTCCCACGTGGCAACGTTTTAATATCTTTTGAAACATTCCATAAAAAAAATTCACAAATCTATACATAACTCTATCTGTGTTTAAAAATCTTTGCAATTTTCTTTGTTTTACACTATTGCTGCAAATAGTGTCTTTTGTAAAAATTGCTTTCTGTTACTATTATATCCATTTTTATGTCGTGATTTTCTGCTTGAATGTCATTGGATATAAGTTTTTCTGGAATTAAAACAATTTTTATTCCATTTGTGTTTTTGAGGTATTTGTCGTAATATCCTCCTCCGTATCCAAGTCTATTGAAAAATTTGTCACAAGCAAGAGCCGGGATTATTATGATATCGCTTGTTTTGGGATTTATATTTTCATTCGTTAGTGATTCTAATATCCCATATCTGTTTCTTGATAAATTATTCTTATCGTAATTGGTCATTATAAGGGATTGTTCTTTTATTTTTGGGATAAATATTTTTTTCGATTTATCATTCAAGATTTTATTCGTGTCTATCTCTTGCTCAAGTGAAATGTATGTGAATACATTTTTTGCTTTTTTATATTCTGAAAGTTCAAAAAGATTATTTACAATTTTTTTGCTTAAATTTTTTATGTCTAAAATTTTTCTTTTTTCTTTTTGAATTTTTCTTAAATCTTGTTTATTCATAATTTTATTATACAAAAAAGGGGCTTTCTGCAAAGTCCCTTTTTTGATATTTTGTATTGAATTTTATTTGATATTAGCGAATGTCCAATCGTCGTAATTAGGATTTTCCGTAATTTCAAAATCACTGTCCAAACCGCCTTCATTTGCTTCGTGAGCAATCGGTTTATAAAGACGATTGTAATATTCAATAACCATACGGTCTGAGTTGAAGTATGCTTCAGATGTTCTGACTGCTTGGCGCATAAGTCTTGCCCATTGAAGTTTCTTATCATAGTATGTCGGAATAATTTGTTTTTCTATGATATTCATTATGCATTCATAGTCTTTTTGATGTCTTTCTTCAAGCGGGAGATTTTCATCTTTAAAGCCTTTGTATTCAACCGTATAACCGTTGATACCGGGGAACGTTCCTTCCACTGCCCAACCGTCAAATATTGATAAATGCAATGCACCGTTCATATTTGCTGACATACCTGATGTACCTGATGCTTCCAATGGTCTGATAGGTGTGTTAAGCCATACATCAGAACATTTTTTAAGTTTTGCACTAAGGTCAAGTTCATATCCCGGAATAATTACTACGTTTCTTAATTCTCTTGAATATTTCAAGATTTGGTCGAAGTTTTCTCTTCCCATTACATCTGCAGGGTGGAATTTACCCGCAAATATAAGTTGAACTTTGTTTTCATCAAGAAGTTTCTTAATTCTGTCCATATCCTTGAATAACAACCATGGACGTTTATAGTCCGCAAAACGTCTTGCCCATGTAATTGTCAAAACATTCGGATCAAGTCTTTTTCCTGAAACATTTGCTATATATTTGAATATTCTTCACTTTAGTTCAACTTTTGCATCAAGATAATCTTGCAATTCTTTTGCTTCTGTAAATCTCTTATCTTGCCAATAGTGAACATTTACAGCATTTGTAATTGCTCTAATCGGGCATCTGTTGTCAACCCATTCCCACATTTTGTTTGCAACAAGTCCGTGCAATTGCGATACGGCATTTGCTAAACGGCTCATACGAAGCGCTGCTACTGTCAATGAGAATTGTTCTCCGCCAAGCTCAACCGCTTTTTCTCTTGATGCGCCTGCAAAAAATCCGCCTTGAAGTAATGTATCTACCCAGTGAACTTCATTACCTGCCGTAACAGGAGTGTGTGTTGTAAATACCGTTCTGCGTCTTACTTTATCTATATCTCCTTTGTATTGTCTTAAAAGTTCAAACGCTGCAGGAAGTGCATGTCCTTCATTCATGTGAATACAATCAAACTTTTCTCCTATTGCTTGAAGAAGTCTGATACCTCCAATACCCAAAACTGTTTCTTGTGCAATTCTGATTTTTTCGTCTGAATCGTAAAGTTTGTGTGTAATTCTTCTTGCCCATTCCGAATTTTCATGAACATCTGTCGTCAATAAGTATATAGGACAAGTTCCGAAAAGTTCAGGATCAACTTTATATGCTTTTACTTTTACTTTTTCTCCAAAAATATCAACGTCAACTGTTGCGGAAACTTGTGTTAAAAAATCATAATGCTTACGGATATATGCTACTTCAACATTTCCGTTTTCGCCGATACGTTGATCATAGTAACCGTATGACCATAATATGGAAACTCCGACCATAGGCATTTGAAGATATCCTGCCGATTGCATGTGCGAACCTGCTAAAAATCCCAAACCGCCTGAATAAATTGCCAATGATTGGTCTATTGCCATTTCCATTGAAAAATATGCTACGTTAGGTAATGCCATTTGTTTTTCCTTTATTAATCTGAATTTTTACTCTTTTCATGCCGTTATTTTTTTACGACAGCTACAACATAACACAAACATAGCGCTTTGACCACTTTAACTGAATTTTGTAAAATTTTTTAATTTTGTTTTCTCTTTTTTATCTTTCCGAAAATTCATTTTATGCCCTATTTTAGGTTTTATTCATTTCTTTTTTCTATTTCTTTTTTTTGTAAAGCAATATTAAGAAAATAATTAATGACAAATTTTTTTTTGAATGTTATGCTTATGTTAGAGGACAGGTTAATGGGCTTATTTAACTTTTTTGGAAAATCTAATTCTACTCAACCTAAACAGGTTGAAGCAAATTCAAAAAACAGTGAAATGAAACAACGTCTTATGCAAACTTTGACGAAAAATCTTTCTGCTCACAATTTTTCTGAATCTGAAATCCAAGAAGTCTTTAATATTATTGAAACAGCGGAAGCCGATATTCAAAATTTAAAAGATAATTTGGTCCGAATTAAAGAAACTAGCGCAAACCCTACTATTGCCATTTTGAAAATTAAAAAAGAAGTGGAATTTATTCAGCAACAAATGGCCGCTGATATTAAAACTAAAATTAGGCAAATTAAATTGAGAAAAGAACAGTTCAAAAAAGAAAGACTTTAACTATGAAACTTGCTGTTTTCGATTTTGATTCTACTCTTATGGACGGTGAAACTTTGGAATTCCTTGCAAAAGAGTTTGACTTGCAGGATAAAATCGCTGAAATTACTAGTCGTGCAATGAATGGTGAAATAGACTTCTTTGAAAGTTTAATCGAGCGTGTAGCTCTGTTGAAAGGTCTTGAACAAACAAAAGTCGAAAAAATATGCAGGGATTTGCCTTTGATGAAAGGGGCAAAAGAATTAATCTCTGTTCTTAAACAAAACGACTTTAAAACAGTTTGCTTCTCCGGCGGTTTTAAGTCCGCTACAACACCTGCAAGGCAATATCTTGGGCTAGATGCTGATTTTGCCAATATTTTGCATTTTAAAAACGGGAAAATGACAGGGCTTGTCGGCGGTGAAATGATGTTTTCTTCCAGCAAAGGTGAAATGCTTGTTACTTTGCAAAAATTACTCGATATCTCTCCTGAAAATACAGTTGCCGTCGGTGATGGCGCCAATGATTTAAGTATGTTTAAATATGCCGGTGTACGTGTTTCTTTTTGCGGAAAAGAAGTTCTTAAAAATGCGGCAAATGTTGTTATACTTGAAAAGGATTTAACAAAGGTTATTCATCCTGTATTAAGTTTCTATGGGCTTTGCTAATAATTTTTTACATTTTATATAAAAAATGATTGATTTTTTATTATTTTGGTGTAAAAATTCAATTATTAATTATCCGTTGAATATCGGAAACAAAATTTCTTGATGCAATGGTATAATAAATCGGGACGTAGCGCACTTGGCGAGTGAAACGGAGCCAAATTCCAATTAAAA
>CAZKAS010000029.1:0-22441 GCA_964550875.1 uncultured Muribaculaceae bacterium
CTAAAATTGAGAACTTTGTCGAAAAAATAACGGCAATTGATGTGATGATTTTACAAAAACGGGTACTTGACTATCAAGTACCCGTTTTTATTTGTTAAAACATTTTTTGAATATACAAAATGTAAATCTTTTGAAGAATTAAAAGACAAAATTGACAGATAAGTGTATTATTACAATAATTAAAGGTATCAATTGAACTAAAATAAATTTCCTACAACTCTTATCCATTTTAAGGGGTGCTGTTCACTCCCGACCAAAACGACAAACTTCATAATTTTGCAATAAAAATAAATATTTCAAGGATAGTCTATAATGATTAACAAAAAAATAATTATTTGTACATATGTAGTTTTCTACCTTATTATGGAATGTTTATTTTTTGGAGTAATGTATTTAAAGAGCAATGACGAAAGTATAAGGAATTATTCTTTTCTTGGTCAAATTAATGTAGAACCATTTTCAGATAGAACTTATTATTCAAATCTTCATAAACCCATCATTGTAAAGAACGCTCAAAAAACTCCAATCGCAATATTTGGTTGTTCTTTTTGTTATGGTAGTGAAAAAAATTTATTTGCAAAAGAATTGTCAAAATTGACAGGAAGAAGTGTTTACAACTATGCAGTAGAAGCCACCGGTCCGCAAATGATGTATTACGCTATTGAAAAAGGTACCATTCCTCAAAATATTGATACATTTATTTATGTGTATATTGGAGAGCACGAAGCTAGAAGTTGCAAATTTAGATGCGCACCTCTCCTTAACTATGTTTCTCCAAGATATAACCTTACTAAAAATAACGAATTAAAAATAGAATATCCTAATTGGTGGAAAAGAAATTCTTTTATTTATAGAGCGTGGAGTCATGTATATCCTAATTTTCAGCAAAGTCAAAAATATGTTAACGAATTATTTTATGAAGTTGTTATGCAATCATATATGCGATTAAAACAAGAAAAAAGAGATATTAATTTTATAATTTTGGATTATTCAGATAAAGGAAATCAAGATTTTACTTATATCAATAAGTTTTTGCAAGCAGGTGTTAAAATAGTAAATGTTAATGAATTAACAGGTAAAGACCTGTTTCAACAAAAATATCAATTTTCAGAAACTGACCCGCACCCGAATGAAAGGGCTTGGGAAATTATCACTGAAAGCCTTGTTAAAAAATATGATTTTTTAAAATAGTATATATTTTTTTGAACTGCTAAAATAATCAAACATTTTGAACAAATAAAAAGGTCTTTTCGTATCCTTTATTAAAATTCTTTATTGATACCTTTTTCTTTTTTGTTATAATAACTGTAAATATATAATCAATGAGGCTTATTATGAACAAATATTTATTGGAAATCGGAACAGAAGAATTACCTTACAAATTTATCCCTGATGCAATTAAACAACTTGTTTCGGGATTTCAAAAGTTTTTAAATGAAAATAATCTCTCTTTTTCCAATATCAATACTTATGCAACTCCAAGAAGATTAACTGTCCTCATTGAAGGATTACCGGACAAAAAAGATGATGTTGTAAAAAATATCAAGGGACCCGCCGCAAATATTGCTTACAAAGACGGTTCTCTTACTCCTGCCGCTCTCGGTTTTGCTAAAAAAAACGGTGTTGATCCATCTTCACTCTATCTTCAAGACAACTATTTATGGGCAAAATCAGAAGAAAAAGGAAAATTAACAAAAGAACTCTTAGAAGAAAATGTTTCAAAAATTATTTCTTCGCTAAATGGTTCTCACTTTATGAGATGGGCTGATTTTGATGTAAAATTTCAACGTCCGATACGCTGGCTTGTTTCTTTATTTAACAACGAAGAAGCAAAAATCTCATTCTTAGATGTAACTTCAAGCAGATTTTCTCGAGGACATAGATTTGCTGATATGTCTGTTGAAGTTAGCATTGATAATTACGAAAACAAATTATATGAAGCAAAAGTTATCGCTAATGCAGAAAAAAGAAAAGCTGAAATTGTAAAATCCGCTACAGCTGCAGCAAAATCAATCGGGGCAGAAATAGTCTTTGATGAAGATTTACTTGACGAAGTAACTTATCTCACGGAATGGCCCGTTCCTGTTATCTGTGATTTTGACGAAAAATATCTTAAAATTCCTGACAAAGTTACCGTAACAGTAATGGCTGTACACCAAAGATATTTTCCTCTTTACAAAAATAATAAACTTTTAAATAAATTTATAACTATGGCAAATTTTATCGGAGATGA
The DNA here is from genome assembly GCA_964550875.1 of uncultured Muribaculaceae bacterium. GTDB lineage: Bacteria > Cyanobacteriota > Vampirovibrionia > Gastranaerophilales > Gastranaerophilaceae > RUG841. The sequence continues at coordinate 2,234 of CAZKAS010000029.1, forward strand.
CGGTTTTGACAACATTAAAGCTGGTAATGAAAGAGTCGTTGTTGCAAGACTTGAAGATGGTATATTCTTCTTTGATGAAGATACAAAAAAACCGCTTGAATCCTATCTCGAGAATTTAAAAGATATGACCTTCCAAAAAGGAATGGGCTCAATCTATGATAAAACAATGAGAATTGTTCAACTTTCGGAAAAACTTGCAAAAGAAACTAACGCTCCTATTGATACGGTTACAAGAACTGCAAAACTTTGTAAAGCAGATTTAGCAACTCAATTGGTTTTTGAATTTACAGAACTTCAAGGCTTTATCGGTTGTAATTACGCAAAACATTGCGGCGAAAAAACAGAAGTTGCAGAAGGTATCAAAGAACATTATTTCCCCTTAAATGCAACCAGCGAATTGGCAAAAGGTATCGAAGGAAAATTAGTCGGTATTGCAGACAAAGTTGATACCGTAGTTGTAATTTTCGCAAGCGGTGCTAAAATCAGTGGCTCTCAAGACCCATTAGGTGTACGTCGTGCGGCTTTGGGTGTATTAAAAACTATCTTAAACAATGATTTGAATATAAATTTGTCTGATTTAATAAAAAATTCTATAGAACTTCTTCCCGTCAAAGTTGATGATGAAAAAGTTCTCTTTGCTAAAATTTATGACTTCTTTATTCAGAGATTAACAATTTTACTCTCTGACTCTTACAAAAATGATATTTTAAACGCTTGTATCGCTAATGCTGACGTACTTACCGATTTAAACGGTTTCATTACAAAAGCAAATGCACTCTCATCTATTATTCAAAAAGATTATTTTGCGCAATTAAATGAATCCGCAGGTAGAATTATCAGAATTATAAAAGGTAAAGAAATTCATGAAAATCCTGATGCTAACTTATTTAAAGACGATAGCGAAAAAAATCTCTTTGAATGTATAAATGCAGTCAATGAAAATCAAAATCCTGAAAAAATTGCTGATGAATTAGCAAAATGCATAAATGCAATATCAGATTTCTTTGACAAAGTTTTGGTTATGGACAAAGATGAAGCAGTTAAAAACAATCGTTTAAAACTCCTAACCTTCGTCAAATCTAAATTTGATACTATTTGTGATTTTTCAAAATTTTCTGTATAATACTATTTACATTTATAAACAGCAAGTTTTTGACTTGCTGTTTTGTTTATAAATAAAACTAATAATATCTGATTACCTTGTTGTACAATTGATTTTAACTAAACAGTAATTGATAATGACTCAAAAGGAGATAATTATGTCAGAAGAAAATCAAAATGAAAATATTAATAACCAAAATAATGAACATTCAACAGAAAATCAATCAGAAGTAAAAGTTAAATTAACTGAAAATAATAAAGGACTTTTAAAATATATTGGTATTATTCTTGCTGTATTTTTTGCAACATTTTGTGCTGTTTATGTCGTTGTTGATATGAATATGAATAGACTCGGTTTTACTCCGTTCGTTGTCGGATTTCAACAATTTGAAAAAATATTTAACGAAGAAGAACAATATTTAGAAAAAAATTCTCCGGCTCCCGTTAAAATTGAATCAAAATCTGACAAATATATAATTACAATTAATCTCAAAACTTTTGATAACGACCCAAACAATTTAGACATTGATATTGAGGAAAATGGAGTTAAAATTACAGGCAAAGTTGTAAAAAATGACGGTAATGAAGTTCGAGAAAGTTCTTTTTACCAAAATATGATTTTCCCAAATAAAATTAATGAAGAAAAATCTTCTCAACAACAAAAAGGTAATAAATTAATCATTACACTGCCTTTCAAAAAGTAGTATTAAATAAAAAAACAGCCATAAACAGGCTGTTTTTTTTTATCTATAATCTAAATCGTTTCTTGTAATTTTTGATCAATTTGAACTTTTGCTGCTAATGCACGCTGATTTTCAGGATCATTTTTCAAAATCAATTGACAATAGCCTTTTGCGGCATAAAAATCTTTCTTCCCAAAAAATTCAATATCCATAGCCAAAATCAAAAATGCAGTGATATTAGGTCTGATTCGGAGTGCTTTTGATATATCCTGACGGGCTTTATCAAATTGTTCATCAAGAAATGATGCAAGCGCCGTTTGAAACCAAAGTCTTGCCGACCACGGTTTACTGGATTGATTATCATTTTGTGCAGCAAATTCCAATTCTTCCAATGCTTGTTTATACATTCCAACAACAGTAAATATACAACCTTTTACATAATGCGAACCTGCGTTGTGAAAATCAAGTTTCGTCGCAATTTCTGCAAAATACATTGCCTCTTTGAAACTTTTCATGTTATATTTACACCAAGCAAGTTCTTGAAAAGCAAGAACATTTGTAGGATTTAGTTGTACCGACTTTTTAAAATCATCTAATGCGTTTTTAAATCTTCCTAAATTTTCATACAAGATACCACGCTTATAATAATATGTGGAATTATTAGGTGAAAAATTAACAGCACTGTCAAAGTCAAACAATGCTCCGGGAACATCATTTAATCTCTGTTTTATTAAACCTCTATGGTAATATAACATTGCATCGGTTGATGCATTCTCTAATGCCGTATCTAAATCATTAATCGCTAACTTGAATTTCTTTTGCAATACATAAATTTTACTTCTTTGAAAATAATACGACGGCAACGGCTTTTCCTTAATAAGAGCTGTTATCGTTTGCAATGCATCTACTAATTTATTTGATGATACGTATATTAAAAATCTGGCTCTCAAATAAAAATCTCTTGGAATTTTATGAGAATTTGTATTGTCAAAATACGCTAAACCAAGCGTTTTTATAATGTTTTCTATCTTTGAATATAATGTTCTCAAAAGTATCGGGTTTGCATTTCTGATTAAATTCACTTTTACAAAACAGTCAAATGCTAATGCATAATTCTTTTTATCAACAGATTCTGAAACCGCAATTATAAAACCGGCTAATTCATTAAATTTTGCATCTTCTGTATTCACAACATCTGCCAATTCTTTTATAACGACAGCATATTGCTTGCTTTCTAACAATTCTGCTAATTTTTTTTCATCTATCCGTTGTTTCATAATTATATTCTCTTAAATATTATTAATAATGTCAATCATTAAAAAAGTCTATAAACGATTTATATTTATAAAAAGGGAAATGAAATCCTTCTATTTCTATTATATCTTTTCCATAATATTCTCTCTGTTCGTCGGTTGGTATTAAAGTATCATTCTTCGATATAAAAACTTTGTCAAATTTATAGTTAACATCTTTATACTTTTTTGCCAAGTACTCAATACAATCCAACTCTTCAAAACAACTTTTAAAAGATCTTAAAGGTTGGTTTTTACAAAATAAATCCAGTTCTTCCTCATCAGAAACCAAATATTTTCTCCTAAATTCAATATAATTATTAATATTTAGGTTTTTGACATTTTTTAATACTTCCTCAGATAAACCACACTTACCAATTAACCGTACAGAGGCATTAACCGCAACAGATTTAGTAATTTTGGGTAACTTATCCTTTAATATCGCAACTATACCGCCTCCGGCAGAATAACTTAACAAGTATATTTTCTCGTATTTATCCGTTGAAATAGGTATCTCAAACTTCAATTCCTTATCGTAATCAAAGGATAAAAGATAATCAAAATCCTTCATTAATGGTAAGTATAATCGTTCGTCAGTACCCCAACCACAAAAAACCAGACATAAGTCCGGTTTTTTATTATCTTTAAAAAAATATTTCATTAATTACTATGCCTTTTCTGAATTTTTACCTTGCTGCTGCGGACGAGGAACATCATATCCCTCAGGGAGAGGAAAATCTTTTGTAAAATCAACTTCTCCGTCTGTTTCATAATATATCGTTTTCGCAATTTTTGCCGCATATAAATCATACTTAGGATGCATTTTCTTATCCTCTGAACAATCAATTGCTTCCTGCGTTGATGTCAAATATTCTTTCATATATTTAACTCTGTTATCACGGTCTTCATTTAACCATTCAACAAATGGTTTGTCTGTCTTGATAATGTTACATCTCGCATGCATTAACCAGAAATTCGATGTTGCATCATATCCGCCTAAATTCCAAGGGTGAATGTGATCTGTATTTGTGTATGTCGGTGATACCAATTTTTCCGCAATCGTTCTTGAGGTATATGGTTGCTTCTTTCCGTCAACTCCGCCGTATTTTACATACCAAGCATCTTCATTATTCATTGAACTTGGCAACTTTGCAGCAAGTTTTAAAATTTCACTTTGAGCTGCTTTATCTTTTAAATCTAAACCTTCTGCTAATTCTATAAATTTACTTCTTTGGAATGCATAATTATTTTCTCTTTGAAAAATAATTTGTGAAGAAGTGCGCATTAAACCCGTAACTCTAGCTCTATCTTCGTAGGGAAGAACTTCTGCAACTTCTTCAATTTTATCTAAAACTCGAAGTTGCTTCCTTTCAAGTTTATCTAAACGCTTTACTCTTTCATGAGCAACTACATCACGTATTGATAAATCAGGATTTTTTGACAATTTCTTTTCTAAATTCGTCAAAATTTTTCTTTCTTGAGGATATAAAAATTCATTATGACTTTCTATAACATTCAAATAAGATTGAGAATCATTTACACTGTCTAATTCTCCTTTAATAGCCGCAAAAATCGGTTTCGTCATAACCGGTCTTCCGCAATCCGGACAAATAACAGGGTGTTCCAATGAACTCAATTTAAAACCCGATTGCGTATCAGCTTCAATTTTTGGCAAATCTGCAGGATTATTTGTGGGGCGTGGTGCACCAAATGTAACATATGAACCAAAATAATTTACTCCGGCGGTGTTCTTTCCCCATAAACTCGCAGTAACAGGTGCATATCCTTCCATAGTCTTTGGTGTTGATGTAATACTATTAGTCACATTCTTGGAATTTTCTCTTCCTACTTTTTGCGGTAAATTCGTCAAAATAGCATTTAATTGCATAGCATGCACCTTCTTTATCCTATACTAAATTTAACGAAAAATGAGTTTAATTATTGCCCTTTTCATACCTCTTTTAAATTATTCGTAACAATTCTTAATTTAATTTTATAAAAATTTTTATTGATTTTCTATGATTTAAAACTTTAAAAATTTACATATTTTAAAAAATCTAGTAAACACTATTTGTGTTTATTGCAATAATTTGTAATAAGCAACAAAAACCGCCCATTACTGAGCGGTTTTTTAAAGTTAGTTAATTTAATTATTCAACAACGATTGCTGAAACCGGGCAAGAATCTGCTGCTTCTTTAACGCCTGCTTCATTTGCTGCAACTGCTGCTTCATTAACTACTGCTTTATCTTCAATGCTGAATACTGCGTCACAAATTGATTCGCAAGCTCCGCATGAAATGCAATCATCTGAAATAGTAACTTTCATTGTGTTCTCCTTTTTATTTGTATTGAAATTTCTTTCGTTAACATTATAACAAAGAATAATTAATTAAACAACCATTCTCTTACTGTGTTTGCAATATTGTCAAAACCTACACGAGTACCGAGATTTGCGGGAGTTAGTTTCTTACCGTAGATAAGAAGAGGTATTTGTTCTCTTGTGTGATCTGTTCCGGGAACAGTCGGGTCACAACCATGATCTGCTGTGATTACAAGAATATCTTCATCTGTCATGGCTTCTTGAATTGCAGGGAGATATGTATCTATTTCTTCTATAGCGTGTGCATATCCAAGAGCATCATTTCTGTGTCCGAACAACATATCTGTATCTACAAGGTTTGTAAAGATAAAGTATTTGTCAGGGTTTTCAGTGCAATCTGCAACTTTTAATTCTGCTTTTGGTAACGGATTTTTTACTGCTTCCAACGTCAATTCCAAACCTTCTTTGTTTGAACCTGTATGAATTGCGTGCGTAATTCCTTTTCCGACAAAAATATCTTCAATTTTTCCGATACCGTAAACATAACCGTTATTTTCGGCAACTTCATCACAAAGAGTTTTCTTATAAGGTTTAACAGAAAAATCACGTCTGTATTTTGAAACTCTTTTCGGTTGTCCGTCAACCATTTGATATGGACGAGCAATTACTCTTGAAACATTTGAAACTTCATTCAATAATTCACGAGCAATTTTGCAATATTCATAAAGTGTTTCCAATGGAACGACATCAATATTCATTGCAATTTGGAACACGCTGTCTGCAGATGTATAAACGATAGGTTTCTTTGTCTTTTCGTGTTCTTCATGTAATTCATCAAGAATTACCGTACCTGAAGCTGCCTTGTTGCCCAAAACTCCGCCACAGCCAGTTCTTTTTACAAATTCATCAATAATTTCTTTTGGAAAACCTGATTCCGTATAAACTTTGAACGGATTATCAAGAACATGTCCCATCATTTCCCAGTGACCGGTCGTTGTACATTTTCCTTTTGAAATTTCTTGTAAAATACCGTACTGAGCAGTACTGTTTTCAACTTTTTTTACGCCTTCAACATCAATAATGTTTCCTAAACCCATCTTTTCTAAGTTAGGAACATTAAGCCCTCCATTTGCATGCGCAACGTGAGCTAATGTGTTGCATGTCGGTAAATCATTAAATTCCGCTGCATCAGGCATTGCTCCACAACCCATTGAATCAATTACAATAACTATTGCTCTTTTCATCTTTTAACCTCTTTTTAAGTAGTAACACAACATATATTTATATTTAAACACAAAAAAAGTTTTGTTGAACAAAACTTTTTTGTAATTCTTTTTTTTAATTAAAAATTTTTTATTGATTTTTAATCAAATGACTAACAGTCCTCTTTCAAATTCCCAAATTCCTTTACCTGTATGGGTTAGACCATCACCTCGCTTTTTCCGTTATCCATTCCTGACTGTCTTCAATACTATACTTCTCCAACCGTAAATACAAGTTTATTTTTATTAAATATTTTTTACAATTTACCATGCCCCTAAGTATCATTGATTAAATTAATTTTTACATTCATTAATGAACAAAAATTAATAAAATTACGTAACATTTTCAAAATCGACATTAATCGTTTATTAGCCTTGTTTTCGAGAATTATTTATTTCTGTTTTAAATCATTTTTGTAAAAAATATCAATAATTTTTTACACTTTATATATTTACAAACTTCATTTACAACAATAAATATTGTTTATTTTATAATTTTTTGCAAATCATGTCGTCTTTAATATTCTGAAAACACAACGCATTATTGAGTTTCAACATCATCTTTACAAATTAAAAATACTATTATATGATAAAGGTGTTTAGTTTGTATTGGAGTTTCTATGAAACATGATATTTGTGTGCATCCTTTTGAGAGATTAGAAATTTATCCAGATGGCACTTGCGGTTGTTGTTGCCCTATTTATACAGACAGTTACAATTTTGGACAGCTTATTGATAATTCATTTGAGGGAATATGGAATAGTGAGAATTTTCAGGAATTTCGTAAATCCATTTTAGATGGTTCGTATAAGTATTGCCATCTTGATATGTGCGCAAATACTGATTTTAAACGAAAATCTGATGAAAAAACCGATATTATTATGAACGAAAGTCCAAAGTTTATTGAGTTATGTATTGATAAAACTTGTAATTATAAATGCGTATATTGCAGAGATGAAATTATGAAAAATGAAAACATTCAAAACAAACTGCAATCGAGTCTGTTTTCAAAAATTCCGTTCATATTTAAAGATTGTGAAATATTGTCATTGAATGGTGCTGGTGAATGTTTTGTTTCTCCTCATTGTCAGTCTTTAATTTATATCACTTCTAAGCTATTTCCAAAATTAAAATATTATATTATTACTAACGGTTCTCATTGTACACCTGAAAAGTTGAAGAAATTAAATATTTTGAACAAAAGAATTGACTATTTAACTATTTCTTTGCATAGTTTAAATCCGGAAACTTACGAAAAAATTACTCGTTCCGGAGGCATGTTTCAAACAGTTATTGATAATATTCATTCAATGGTTGATATTTACAGAAAAGATAAAATTAGATGTATTGCACTAAATTTTGTTATATCTTCTCTTAATTATCAAGAACTGCCCGATTTGGCAAAGTTTTGTGTTGACTTGGGTATTGAAGGACGCTTTTGGGAATTTCGGAAGTGGGACGAATCTGTTATGTGTACAGAGCATTATGACGAATATAATGTTACAAATCCTTGTCACCCTGAGTATTCAAAATTAAAGAAAAAATTACAAAATAGTATTTTTGATAATCGACTTATATTTTTAAACGGCATTTTATCTAATATAAGAAATTCCTTTATTTTTTTGCTTATGATATTTGCCGAATTGTGATATTTCGTCGCTAATTGGAGTATTTTTGGTATAAATTTTCTTAATAATCATATCTCCGACGTATGCGTTGAAATGGTCAAAATTGACGTAGTACCCTTCGTTAGTGCTAATATTATTAATTCCCGAAAAATCATAAAATCCAACTATTTCAGATAAATCATCTTTGAATTGTTGTAAATCTTTCTTATTGTACATTTTATACATTTCGTAATAGTCAGGTGTTATAAAAATTTGAAGATTTATATTGTTTTTATCACAATATTTTTTTATTTTTTTTAATTCCAATAACATTTCTGTTGAAATATTACTATAAGTTCCTAAATCGTATGGCTTTTGCAATGGAGATTTGTGTTTAATATTTTTTTTGAACAAATCTTTTTTTCCGCTGAACGAACCGTTTTTCAATAGATTTATTTTATATTGATAATCTGTTGTATAAATTTTTTTATTTTGTTCAGAAGGTGATAAAAACAAATAATTAAGGTAAAATCTTAATTTTTCCGAATACTTATATGGAAAATCAGTTAGCATAAAGTATTTTATTTTATCTTGGTCTGCATCTTTTTTTGTACAGAAAAACATTGTCGGCTGAAGAACTATCAAAATATTTTTGACTGAAATATTATGTTTTTTTAGATATTTTAATGTATCCAAATATTCAAACGGTGTAAATGTCATTGATGACAAATTATACCATCTGTTGCTGTTTGGAAATGATAATGTATTTATAATTTGACCTTGAGATATTCCTAAAATAAAAGAATCATATTTTGGAGCATCATCATTTGTAAGATATTTCAATTTGAAACATTGTTCATTCATTATCACATCATTAGAATACAGGTTTGCATATCTTCTGTTAAATACTCCATAATCGTCCTTTAAATAATTTATTATCGGAGTAACAAACAACAATATGAAAAACAAAAATATGAAAAAATATATAAATTTTACTTTATTTTTCATCTGTTTTTATCCTGATTTCTTTTGAATTTTTCTTTTCAAGCACTACCTGTAATATTTTATCGCAAGCAGAATGCTTTATTCTATCGTATGTATCAAAATTGTCGGATTTTTGACTTATATCATTATCACCCCAAAAATCATAATACGACGTAATATTTTGCAATTTTTTCTTAAAAATTTTTATATCATTTGATTTCACTTTGTTTAACACTTGCTGCGGTTGAGGAAGAAGTACTATTGTCGGAGATATACCATTATCTTCACAATATGATAGTATCTTTTCAATTTCTGTAAGTAATTCATCTATTTTTTCATTTGAAACGTCTATATTTTGTTCCGGAATAATATTAGTTTCATAAGCTCCAACATGCGAACCGTCCGTGAAAATATTTATTTTCTCTTGTGGCGATAAAATATATTTTTCAGACTTAAAAGGATTTTTATATAGATATTTCAAATAAAAAACTATTTTTTCCTTTTTATTTTGAGGTTTTTTATAGTTAACGTATGAATTTTTTTGTAAATTTGAATCTGATTTACTGATGTACAAATGCTCAGGAGATATAAAAATTATAATATTATCAATTAGTGAATATTTCTGTGTATATTCTAAAAGTTCTAAAATATCATATGGTGTTTGGTAAAAATCAACCAATGAATACCAGTTTGAAACAGGGAAATTTGCAGTTGAAATATATGAGGCTTTATAATTTCCAAAAAAGAAATTGGAAAAAATTCCTGATGTCTTTTTTATAAACTCTCTTTTTACTATACTTTCGTTGTGGAGAGGGGTATTGTTACATATATTTTTAAATCTCATACCAAAAACACCATAATTATCCACATTGAAATTGTAGATTATAATTGCCGAAAAAATCGTTATAATTGTAATAATAAAAGCTTTTATTGGCTGTTTCATAAAATTTTCAGAATATAATTAACAAAGAAATTATACACATTTTTACTCGCTTGTTCAACTATTTACTAAATAGTAAATGCTTAAAGTCAAAATATCTATATTATTAACATAAAATCTGCATAATAAAGGATTTATTGAACAGCCTGTTGAAGCCTATTATCAATATATCTTTGAATAATAAGAGCCTGTTCTAAGTCCTCTTTTGAAATAACTTTCATTAAGACGAAAATAATACCGAGAGGCAGTTTTTGAAACCTTTGTGCATCTAACGCCATAGAAAGATGAATTAAACTGATTTTGTCAGCGGACAACAAAATTTCACCAATTTTTTGATGTTGGGTAATATCATTCCAATCGTTCACATTATACAATTCTTTAAACATAATAAAAGTATATCAGAGAAAACACAAAAAAACTAAAAGTTTACAAAACTTTTGCATAACGAAAGGAAACAAAAATTAAGCAATAGCGATTTGATTTAAAATATTAGCTTTTCCGTTGTATTGACCTGCAAATACATTTTGTAAATCGCTTGATGGAGCAAGACCGTTTCTATAATTTTCACGAGCATTAACAGGAGCTACACCTTGTACCGGAGATTGTGTTTTGTTTACGGAAGCAAATGGATTAAGACCTGTTGCTTGAACATTAAATTGATTAAAAATGCTTGAATTTTTATCAATTGAAGAAACGGAAGATTTGTTGTTATTTTGATTTTGTGAAAATATGCTTGAAGATTGTGATGTAGAAACAGAACCGGCAAACATGCTTGCGCCGTACGCTTTTTGGAAAGGATTTATTGAATTGATACCTAAACTCATGCTTGTCCCTTTTCTTTCTACATATATATAAAAACTATTGTTACGAATTTTTTGCCAATAATTCAGATTTTTGTTACAAACTTAACAAAATAATTTAAAATGAGAGTTGCTAAAAATTTTTTTTAGTGATATAAATGAATTACCGACAAATATTTGTCTAAAATTGAATATTTTTGATGCGTCCGTAGCTCAGCTGGATAGAGCATCTGCCTTCTAAGCAGAGGGTCGCGCGTTCGAATCGCGCCGGGCGTAAATTTATAAAAGAGATAGATTTATTTCTATCTCTTTTTTTATATTTAGAAAAGAATAGAATGCTTCTCTCGTTTAAGCACGTAAGACAAAGTAAATCAGGGATTTACCACATCTAACAAACTTACTTTAGCAGACAGAAGTCTACATAGCATACCGAAAAATTTTATTGTTAGATTTTATCGTTTAAAGCGTGCATACAACGATAGCGTTCAAGTTGCTCGATTAAAAATTCTTTTTCTTCCGCCGTTATTGCCATTGTAAAACGTTCCGTGCGGTCTGATTTTGGCGTTGTTTTCTTACTTCCTGCTTTTCGCCCTGCCCCCTCACGACTTCCGCCACGGTTGTCAAGTTTTTTGTAAACTAACCTCATCTGCTCGTCTATCTTCGCCCAAGTTTTAAGAATTTCCTTTTTCGTGTAAATCGGGTCAATAGTGTTTAAATAATCGTCTATAACCTTTAATTTTATGTCTAAATTATTTTCTTCTTGTTCACCAATTTCACTTGAAAAAATAACTGTTCGATGATGTTCAAATAATATTTGAATTCGTTTTTCACCGTTGTCGTTTTCAAATTTTAACAAATCAATTTTCATTATTAGACCTCCAAAGATTTAATTAAATTAAAAAAGGCAGACTTTTACAACACAACTTTAAAAAAATAAGTGGCGTTGCAAATTAAATCATTCAAAATTTTCCATAGATATTTTAAATTCTAATCGGTTACATTTTTATAAATTTAACGTACCTATTATGAAAACTTTGGTTGTCCTCTTTGAATTTGTCCGTTTTCATCAACTTTTTCCAAAATAACAAAACCGTTTGCAGGAATATTCAAATTAACATTTCCATTATTTGCGCAATATGTTCCGTCGTTTTGACAAGTACCGGAACCGCCAAACTCCGTATCATTTGAGTTAATTGTTTCTTTCCAGTGACCGCCGTTATTAAGAACTGCCATAGGATTATTTAAACCGTAGTTTTCCAGTGGTTTATCTCCGAAATTATACAGTGCAACAACTTCATTGCCTTCCAAATCAAATCGTTTAATCGCCATAACTTTGTTCTGTTCGTCAACAAGAGGTGTCATTGCATCAAGATATTCCATTCCTTGAACATCTTGTAACGCAGGATTTCTTCTTACCAAATCTGACATGGCTTGTGAAAGTTTATGAATGCCTTCTATCGTATGATTTTCAGGATCAATTTTGGATTTTTCAAAAGATTGGTCAAAATTGTAACCTTTCTCTTTTTCAATATTTGGTTCATCAACCGCTTGTTCCCGTGTAAATCTAAACGGATTAATTTCTCCGTATGCATCACCTTGAAATATCATCTTTGACCCCGGAACCATAAATAACAGTCCTATTGCCTCTTTGTGTTTGTTCTTTGCATGTTCAATTTCTTCTGACATTTGTTCTTTTGTGATACCGCTAAGTCCATTCTTTTTGGCAATTTTTGAAAATTCTTTATCCCAATTGCCTTTCTTGAACTCGTGAGCCTCAAACATTTCCATTACCGTATCAACACTTCTTATGTGTTTTTCTGCCGGTGTTTCACCCGCTCTGTCATCAAGATGATTTGTTATTTGTAAATCTTTATGGATAATTTTTGTCATAAGTCTGGAGCCTGAATCATTTCCGATTTCATCATGACTCATAAAATATTTTGTTCCGCCGATATCTTTAATATTATTTGCAAGCGTTTGCATTGACGGATAATATCCCATAACTTCTCTGTCAAGCATTATTGCTTCTACCGCATGCGAAAAAGCAAAGTCCCAATGCTCATTACCGCCTATATTTTCAAGTGATGAATTGTTTGCATCTGTTTTTGCAATCGCATCTAAATGTTTTGAAACATCTCCGTACGGAAGTTCTTGAGCCGTTAAATCCCTTGTTAATCCGTCTTGAGTTCTATGATCTTCCCAATGAATTACCGTATGAGGGAAATGAAAACGAACTTCCTGCGCAACCTGTTTCATTGCATAATTAGAACTCATTTCAGGAGTTTGGTCTGCCCTTATAAAGTCAATGTGATAATTATCAACCCAGTTCATCGGCATATTAACCACATAGTCACGAACATTTGAACGAACTGACGAATCCGAATCTTCAAGATTAAATTTGTTACCGCCCCATCTTCCGGGCTGTTCGTACGGTGCTAAATCCGCAAGGTTATTACCTGACATTTTTTCACCGTTCGTTATCCCTGCCACTTTTGCATCTGCTTCTGAGGGCCCTGATTTGAATATGTGACTAGGTACCCAATCCATACCAACATTTATGTTTTTTGAGTGCGCATAGTTAATTAAATCTTTTAATGCATCATTACGAACTGTTGCATCTTCTTTTCCTGCTTCTGAAGCAACTCCTCTTGAAACAGCATATTTATCAACACCGTCGTAACCCCAATTTTCGCCATAGGTACCTTCCATCGGCATTAATAAAATACCGTTATAAATACCGTCTTTCGCAATTTTATCAATTTCTGTCTTTGCCGCTTCAAGCGTTCCTTCTTTTGTAAATGTCGGAATGTTAACTTGTCTTACTATTAAATTTGACGGTTTTTGAAGAGATTTTCCGTCTGCTCCTACTGCTGACAATCCCGATTTTCTCAACAAATCTTGAGGTTGTCTTGACAAATCAGATACTCTCGCTGAATTTTTACCTGCTACCCAATCTTGATCTGTCCATTTGTATTGATTGTTATCATATATTTGTGACCACGAAAAAATATGCGGTTGTGCCTTTGCTACAGGGTCTTTCGTCTTTGAAACGGTATTTCCCTCTCCATCTTGAAGAATATATCTGTACATGCCGTTTGAATATGGTATGTCAGAATTACCTGTAAATATACCGTCCTTACCTCTTTTTAATTCTACAAAATTTGACTTCCCGTCTTCCGTTTTCGCATCAATGTGCCATTCGCCTGCCCAATTATCTTTTAAATGTTCTGCCTTAAATTCCTCTTGCGTTAACGAAACTTTATCTTTTGGATTACGTATTTCTACCAAAACTTTTGTTGCTTTCGGCGCCCAAACTTTAAAATCAACATTCTGTGAACCATTTTTCTTCGTTTCACGAACCGTTGCTCCCCAACTCCTGTGTTCCTCTATACGCTTACCAAACGAAATATTGTTCTGCGGTATTACATATGCACGCATTCCTGTCGCTGCTTCTTTGCTCGCTATTTGTCGATTTTCTCTTATCTCGACTTGTTGTTCCTTCTCAACATTGTTTTTCCCTACACTGTTGATTAGTTTGTTTATATTAGACGAATTAATTCTCAATTTGACACACTCCACATGGTTTAAACTCCACTTTCATTGAAAGTTCATAAACAAAATTTTTTGTTATTTTTTTTGATTTTGTAACTGAAAATTTACAAAATATTATACCTGTTGTATAAGTTCTATTTCATTACCGTCAGGGTCTTTTAAAAAAGCAATTTTGGAATTTATTTCACAAAGGTCATAAGGTTCATAGAGCCATTCAATACCCAATTTTTTCATTTTTTGTTCGACCTGAATTAAATCATCTGCTTCAAATGCAAAATGACCAAAAGCATTTCCGTTTTCGTAACCGTCTACTTTCTCATCATTATCGGTTAATTCTATTTGGAAACTGCCGCTTTCTTCATTACCCAAATAATATAACGTACAATCTTCAAGTCGGAGTGTTTTTACAACGTCAAACCCTAAAATTTCTTTGTAAAATTTTAATGACTCTTCTATATCTTTAACCCTTATCATTGCGTGTAAAAATTTCATAAAAACCTCTTCTTTTTTTGTATATTATAACAAAAAATATTTGTTTTATGCAATAATATTGCTATGAAAAATCTTATAAATATTGCCCTTAAAACTAACAGACTATCTCATTCCGAAATAGTGCAAATTTTAAAAGATGAAACTTGTAATGATTATCTTTTTAAAGCTGCCGATTATCTTCGATGTATTAAAGTTGGAAATGATGTTCATTTAAGAGGTTTAATTGAATTTTCAAACATTTGTTCTCAAAACTGTTTATATTGTGGCATAAGAAGAGATAACTCTTCCGTCGAACGTTATGCGATGTCAGTTGATGAAATTTATAACACCGCAAAACAAGCGGTAAGATTGGGGTATAAGACTCTCGTCTTACAATCAGGAGAATCTCAATACTATTCTATTGACACTATTTGCAATCTAATAAAAAAAATCAAGACTCTTGATGTTGCCGTAACTCTTTCACTCGGGGAAAAAAATGCTGACGAACTGCGTGCTTTGAAAGATGCTGGAGCAGACAGGTATTTGCTTCGTGTTGAAACAACCTCTTTTAAACTTTACGGTCAACTTCACCCTGATATGAGTCTTTCAAGAAGAATTGCCTGTATTCACTTTTTGAAAAAAATTGGTTTTGAAACAGGTACAGGAAATCTCATCGGACTTCCTAATCAAACAGACGAACAAATAGCCGAGGATTTACTGTTTTTTCAAGAAGTTGATGCCGATATGATTGGCTTAGGTGCATTTATCCCTCATTCACAAACTCCACTAAAAGATGAAATCGGCGGAACATTTGAAAAAACTTTGAAAGTAATGGCTTTAGCAAGATTGCTACTTCCTTCTGCCAATATCCCTGCTACAACGGCAATGGAAACGCTAAATCCAAACGGCAGATTAATTGCCCTTCAATCAGGTGCTAATGTTGTTATGCCAAATGTTAACTCAACAATCTATCGTTCAAAATATCAACTTTATCCGGGGAAAACAGGTCTTGACGATAACGCCGAAAAAAGCAGAAAAGATGTTGAACAAAAAATTCTCTCAATAGGTCGAACAATCGCAACTTCTAAAGGCTTTAGACTCAAATAAAATATCCTTATAATCCTATTTCAACAATTATAAGCATTCAAGAATTTGTTCATTAGTTATTTTAAGACACGTCTTTTCTTCACAACTCGTCATTCTTTTATCCCAAAGGCAGGGACGACAATCGCAATTTGCAATTATAACTTTGACATTATCTTTTTGAGGAACAAGTTTTTTTTCGTCTGTAGGCCCAAAAAGCGCAATCGTTGGAACGTTTAATGCCAACGCAAGGTGCATTGGCGCTGAATCACAACATATAACCTTTTTTGCTCCTGTCATTAATGCACCCAATTCTTTTAAATTCCTTGTTTGCCCATAAAAATTATAAAAATTTTCACGTCCGTCAACTTTTTTTAAAATTTCATTTATGCATTCATCATCATCGGGGCCGCCTGCAAGTGCCACTTTCTCTCCTCTGTTTAACAGCATTTCAACAAGTTCTGCCCATTTATCATTTCCATAACTTTTTATAATATTTTTGCGAATACTCATTTTACTTACACCGGGGTGAATTAATATCATATCCTTGCAAGTATCCGAATATTCAATATTTACTCTCGGATTTTCATACCCTACCCCTGTTAAATCCGCAACCAATGAATGATACATTTTTCCTGCAAATTGCCGATTGTTTAACGTTATCGCTTTTGTAAGCAGTTTTGTCGTAAATCCGCCGCAATCATAACCGATACGTGTTTTTATTCCCATAAAAAATAATAACAACGGTATCATTTTATTTGAACCTGATGAAATAACCATGTCAAATCTTCCAAATAATGCCTTTAAGTAAAATTTGAAGAGTTCAAAATATTTATTTTTCGACTTAATATCCGCCAAAATAACATGATTTATATCAGGGCATAAATCAACAATACTTTTGCTTCTTGGCTCCAAACAAAGCGTTATGTCTGCATCAGGGAATTTTGTCTTTACACTTTTTATTACAGGTAAAAACAAAATCTCATCGCCTATTCCGCCGAAATTAATTAGTAATATTTTTCTGACTTTATTCATTGTTAAAAAGGTTTTGTTTGATTGAGTTTATTTCTTAATTCTCGGAATCTTGCAATATCTTCTTGAGTTTTTCCCGATTCCTTGAAAACAACTTGACTTGACGGGTGAACCATCAAAATATAATCTACTTGAATTTCAAGGAAATTATATTTTCTTGGAGGGGCAGATGTTGTTCTCGACAAAATTTCAGCATTTGTTATTGCTAAAAATCTCTTTTCTTTATCATTAAGCAAATCTGTCAATTCTCTGTTGGTATCTGTGTATTTTGAAACATATACCGTACCTTTGATGTCGTGATCTACCGTTAGAATACATACTTCTATTGGAATCTTATCTGCTTGCTTTGCCATCTGTTTTTCCTTTTTACACTAGATTAAACTAATTATATCTTATTTTTTTTAAATTGGCTATTTGTTACACTTTTTATCATAGGTATATGTCATAACAAACGTTTCGTCTGGGCGAAGTACAGTTATAACCTGTCCTTTTCTGCTAAAATCAGGAGAGCTGTCTTTTGTTATGATATCTTTTACTTTAAACTCCTTACCGACGTTAACTATAGCCATAGCCTTATGATGATTACCATTTACAACAACCAAGACGCCTTTGTTATCCAATGTTCTTTCATATGCGTATATTTTTTCGCTGCTTGGATTTAATTGCTTAACATCTAAGAAGTTAAAATCACCTTTTGTAACAATATCTCCCAATTTTTTCCGAAACTGAATTGTATCTTTTAACTTCTTCTGCATAATCGGCATATCTCCGCCGGGTTTACGAGAAAAATTAAAGATATCTATTTTGTTTTTATGAGAATAATATTTATCACTATCTGTATATGTTACTTCAGCTTTTTTCCCGTTATATGGATATTGGTATTTATCACCGCTTTGAAATCCGTCAAGATAGTATGGATTTACGGGTAATGTTGCATTCATATACATAATACTTTCCGCATAAGCAGGAGAAATCGTATAGGCACTTTCCAAGTCATGTGTATCAAAACAACCTAAAATTGCCTTCTTCTCACCTTTCTTTGCAAGTTCGTTTATGTGTTTAAATACAAATTTGAAATCTTCAACATTTTTGAAATTTGTAAAATCTAATAAATTACCATAATAACCGTCAAATCCTGCTTCTAAAAGTTTAACGTAATTTGCTGTAGGTGATGGAACCTCTGGAGGAGCCCATGCCTCTGCGGTTTCCGCTACAAACATAAATTCAGGATTTTTTGCTCTTGTATATGAAATTAATTCTTTCCAAAATTCATATGGTTTTATCGGCGCAACATCTGCTCTAATTCCGTCAACTCCTGCCTCTATTAGCATATCTACATACTTTTTATGTTCATCAAGAAGAGCTTTGTTTAAAGAACCGTCTTCATTGACCGTTTTAAATAGGCGGACATCTGTCCAATCTACAGGAACAATTGCTTTTCCATTACTGTCTTTTACAAACATGTCAGGATATTTTTCTGACATATCACGAGAACCGCATGCCGGAATGTCAATAATTACTCGTATATTCCGTTTGTGACATTCTGTTACAAATTTTTTCAACTGTTCCTTATCTGATAATTTAGATTTTTTATCGACAAGATTTTGGTCAATCGCCGCAATTTCCGTCATTGAATAAACAGATCCGACCGTTCCTATTGCATCTTTTTTCCCCGTAGGATTTATTGGCATGACATGAATAGCATTGATACCGTAGTTCTTTAATTCATCAAGTCTGTCAATTGCATTGATAAAATTTCCTACTGTTTCACCTTTTTCAATTTCGACAATTCCATTTCCGTTTTTATCATTTGCGTTAAATGAACGCATGTTTATCTCGTAAATAATTGCCTTGTTATTAAGGTACAATGTTCTTAAGTCTTTTTTTATGCAGGTTTCCGCATATAGCGAACCTGTTGTAATCCCGACGGCTAAAACCGTTAATAATATTTTTTTCTTCATAACAAAAAAATTATAACAAATTTTCTCCACATTGTCAGTTTTTATCATATAATTTTAATAAAAGTACAAAACTGAGGTTCTTATGAAAGAAAAACTTGAACAATTATATCTGACAATATCGTCTGAAATCGAAAAAGCATCTACTGTTGCAGAACTTGATGAAGTTAAAAATAATCACATGTCCAGAAAATCTGAACTTAACAATATAAGAAAACAACTTAAGGATTTATCTGTTGAAGACAAAAAAATTATTGGTGCTTTAACTAATAAAATTTCTCAAGATTTACAAAACCTTTTGAACGAAAAACAAGAATTTCTCAAAACAGCAGAGAGAAATGAAAAGTTAAAGTCTGAAGTTATAGATATCACACTGCCTGGTGATTACATTCCTTCAGGAAAGATGCACCCAATCACAAAAGCGATGAATGAAATTGTTGATATTTTTCAAGGGTTAGGCTTCTCGTTGGTTCTTCCTGAAAATTCTCCCGAAGTTGAAACAGAATATGTCAATTTTGACATGCTCAATTTCCCCCAAGATCACCCCGCTCGTGATATGCAGGATACTTACTACGTTGAAGGAAAAGATAACGTCATTTTGAGAAGTCAAACTTCAGGAGCGCAAATTAGAGAAATGCTTACTCACAAACCTCCTATTAGAGTTATTTCTCCGGGTAGAGTTTTTAGATGCGAATCTGTTAGCGCAAGAAAACATAATCAATTCCATCAAATTGAAGGTCTTTTGATTGACAAAAATATTACTTTTGGCGATTTAAAAGGTATCTTGAATGAATTTATCAAAATCTATTTTGAAGGCGCAAGACCAACCAGAATGAGAAACAGTTTCTTCCCCTTCACTGAACCCAGTTGTGAAATTGATGTACAATGCATTATGTGTAACGGAAAAGGCTGTCGTGTTTGTTCCGGCTCCGGCTGGCTGGAAATTTTGGGAGCCGGCATGGTTGATGTTAACGTTCTTAAAAATGTTGGAATTGACCCTGAAGTCTACTCAGGATTCGCTTTTGGTATGGGCGTCGAACGTATGGCTATGTTAAAATACGCAATTGATGATATTCGTTTGTTTTTCAATAATGATATGAGATTTCTTTCTCAATTTAAAGG
>CAZKAS010000030.1:0-22142 GCA_964550875.1 uncultured Muribaculaceae bacterium
AAAGAGGATATCGGAAGATATAAAAACCTTAAATTTGCAGTTCTTGTAAATGAACCTGTATCAGTTGAAGTACCAGTGATAACAGATGAAACAAATTTTCTTGCTTCTTCAAAACTGTTTTTCATTGTATTACCCAAAATACCGGCCTTATCAGCAACAATAGTTACCAATTGAGTAGCGGCAGGAACCATATCTGAAACAAATGCAAGATTATTTTTATGGATTTTTTCCATATCAACACCTGTTACATCTTTTGCATCAATCCATTCGTTGATTTTGTGAGGGTGATGGTCGATGTAAATTTGCTTGTTTGAATTTTCGATATAATCCTTGAATCCGCCTGAAAATCTCTTAGGAGTAGGAATATCAAGAAGAATTACCAAATCATATTTCTTTCTGTCTTCTCCTTTAAGAGGACCGTCATCAAATAATCTGGAAGGATCTTTTAAATCTTCAAGCTCATTTTTCAAAATTTGAACTTGCGCTTTTGTTGCGGCAGATTGTTCACCTTGTTCCATTTTTTGGATACTGTCTTGAACAAGTGCAATTCTGTCAGGGTTATAAGGACGTTTAACATCTTCAATACCCGGCATCTTATTTCTGAAAAGTCCGGGGATTTTATCATCAACAGCACAATCAATTTCTTTGTCAGGATAAGCACCTTGAATAGCTGTTTTCATACCGATAACAGAACCTAATGTATCTCCGTCAGGTTTACAGTGTCCGACAATTAAAATCTTTTTATTTTCAGGATTATTTATCTCATCTGAAATAGCAGTAATAGCACCCTTGATTTCTTCTACGGCTTTCGGACCGTTCACTTCAGATTCAATATCAAAAATTCTGCCCAAAACTTGTTCCGGAGAAGTCGGTTCTTGATACAACATAACTTGTTTGCTTACTGATGTATCTTTTGAATCCATAAATCCGGTAAAAGTTTCTTGAGTTTTTTCTCTCATTTTTTCATTGTGACCGGTATATAAGAGATTGACTCTTAAACCAATAGTCGGAGCACCTTTAGACTTACCGGAGATAACATTGGAAAGTTCAAAACGAAATTCTTTTTCGTGACCTTTCATAAGCTTTTTCAAATCCGGTACCAACTCATCAGGAACTCTTCCGATTCCGCCTCTTTTGCAACCGCCGAGTTCAGGAACACCGAGTTCTATTCTTTCATTACCACGTTTATCCGTAGTAAATCTGAAATCTAATTTTTGCCCATCTTTCCATTGACTATCAGCAAGTTTAACAACATTGTTATCTCTTGCTCTTGGACCGGCTCCTTCAGTACCCTTTTGGTGAGCCGCAACACCTCGAACCTTCATTTGGATAGCATCTGTTCTTGTTTCCAAAGGCATGGGGTTTTTCATTTGACCGCCAAAAGAAACTTGTAAAGCACTACCTATTTTTTGGGTAGTAATAACAGGTTTTTCCTGTACTTTGCTGAATGAAACAGAATCTTGCACAGCTTTGAAATTCAAATATGAAGGTTTTACTTCATTTGATTTCTTAAGCTGGGAAAGATATATGCCATTCAAGCCATTTCCGTTGATTTGTGTCATAAATAATCCTTTCAAACACACTCCGCCGCACACAGTCGACAACTACATTAAACACCGAAAAAGAATTTTTTGTTAGTATTTACAAAGAAATTTTTAAATTGTTACAAATGTTTGTATTATAATTAGTTTAAAAAAAGCAAATATTGGAGAAAAAATGGAAAATCAAATGGAAATAGGCATTCCAAGAGCGTTATCATTTTACACATACTATCCTTTTTGGCATGGATTTTTTGAAGGATTAGGAATAAAAGTTGTACTTTCAGATCCGACAACAAAAAAAACACTCTCAGAAGGGGCGGCACTAGTAGTATCGGAAACATGCCTTCCTGTAAAAGTCTATGCGGGACATGTCCTAAATTTGATAGAAAAAGGTGTGAAAAAAATATTTGTACCTTCCATTCAATCCATTGCACCCAAAATATACAATTGTTCAAAAATCAGAGGATTGCCCGATATTATCAGGAATGTCATCAAAGCAGATTTTGAAATGATAGAGGCTACTTACGATAAATCAGCAATACACCAAGGTTTATATGATTTTTTAAAAGAGATTGCTGCACAATTCAACATTACGGATATTGAAATAATTAAGAAGGCGGCAAGAAACGGACAAAAGATTTCAAACAATTTTAGACTTATGTCTAACATGGGTGTTTCCTATGAAAAAGCACTTAAGAACGCTTTAAATAACAAAGTTTTACTACCCTCGAAAAACAAGACTTATCCGATAACCGTTGCAGTAATTGCTCACGGATACAATTTATATGATAACCAAGTAAGTATGCGTATTTTAGACAAACTTGCAACAATGAATGTCGGAAGTAAAACAGCAGAACAATTAACAGAGCAGCAAATGAAAGACGGTATTCATTCAATGGGGTCAACGTTATATTGGGCAAATGAACTTGAAATAACGGGAGCATCTTCACATTATATCCAAAGCAATGAAATAGACGGAATTATAATAATCAATGCTTTTGGCTGCGGACCTGATTCATTGATGGTAGAGAGAATATCAAGATTTGCGAAACAAAAGAACAAACCATTTTTAAATCTGTCTATTGACGAGCAAACAGGAGAAGCAGGCTTTATTACTCGTATTGAAGCCTTTACGGATATGTTACTCAGAAAGAAAAATTTTCAAGCAAAGAATATATCAAAACAAGACCACACAGACGGAACCATTTCCTCAGAAATTATGGCAGGATTAAAAAATTCACTCTAAAACAAAAAGGCGCAAATAAAAGAAGCGCCTTTTTATTAAAATAACATTTTGTTACCCGTGAAAATAATTTGTGAAATAATAACTATTCCCACATTGCATTTTTAATCATTTTATCGTCTTGAGATTCAGCAGAAAGTGAAACGCTCATGGGAGTAAAAATGAAAACATTTTCACTGATCTTACGGAGATTTCCATTCAATGCATGAGTTGCACCGCAAAGAAAATCAACCAATCTTACAGCTTCACCTGCTTCAAGAAGGTTAAGATTAACGATAATAGACTTTTTATCTTTTAAATGTTTAACAAATTCAATAGATTCTTTGTATTCACGAGGTTCACAAATAATTACTTCTGAATTACCTTTACCAAATGTTCCATTCACAACGTTTCTACCTGTTTCTACCGTATTTCTGACTACCGGCTTAATTTCCGGTTGCATTGCTAACTGACCTTCTGTAGGATAAGAAATCGCTTCTTCCGGTTCTTCAATATAATCGCCTTCTTCGCCACTAAAACCTTTTGCGAAATTATCCATCCATAACTTAAGTGTATCTTGTACCGTCACTATTGTGTTCCTCCCATTATATTATTTTTTAATAAAATTCGTCCCAAACGAATTATCGTTGAACCCTCTTGAGCAGCAATCAAATAATCATTACTCATGCCCATTGATAATTCTTTCAATTCAACTTTATAATCAAGTTCTAATTTATCTTTCAGAGTCTTAATATTTTTAAACAAATTCCGTAGATAATCTTCATCTTGAGATAAAGGCGCTATGTTCATCAACCCCTCAATTTTGAGAGACGGAAGAGCAAGCAACTCGCCCATACAATTCAAAAGTTCGTCAGTATCAAAACCAAACTTCTGTTCTTCTCTTGCATTATTAACCTGCAAAAGCACTTTTTGTTCAAGTCCTTTTTTTTCGGCTTCTTTGGAAATTGCACTTGCAAGTTTTAAAGAGTCAACTGAATGAATCATATAAAACACACCAACAGCATCTTTCACCTTGTTTGTTTGTAAATGACCTATCAAGTGAAATCTTGAATTTTGGCGAACATCATCAGGTAATTTGCCAATTTTTTCAAGCGCAACCTGCACTCTATTTTCGCCAAAGTCCCTAAGACCTGCATTGTAGTATTCAAGAATCAAAGATTCGTCCGAATATTTTGTTACTGCAACTATTTTTGGATTATAAGGTACGAGTGTCGAGTTTATGAAATCAATTCTTTCAGTTGTGGCATTGTGCATAAATCCGCCTCCCTTTAAGGCATGCTCATAAACACTCTTTAATTATATGCAATTTAAGAAATTCATACAACAAAATGTATAAACAACATTTTGTTGTATGCCCAAAACCCATGCAGGCATGGTGATTTGCATGAAATAATTTATGTTTACAAAACTTAATATTATTGTTTTTAAAAGGGAAAACAGGGTACTGTATGGAAAATTTCAATAAAGAAATATAATTTTTTTGACTGATTGCATAAGAATAAAGTAGCAATATAATTTTTTTATGAATGAAAAATCAAACGAATATCTTGAAAATTTTAAATTATACTTAGAAGTAGAAAAGAATTTCTCCAAGCATACTTTAAGGGCTTATTCAGCAGATATTTTAAGTTTTTTAATATGGACAGGAGATAAAGAAGTTGCAAACATAGGCTACTCAGAACTAAAAGAGTACCTGATTTTTCTGCAGAAATTCAATTACACCAAAACAACGACAGCCAGAAAAATTGCCGCACTAAGAACTTTTTTCAAATTTTTAAACAGAGAGCAAATAATAGAAACCAATCCGGCAAAAGGAATTCATTCTCCGAAGAAGAACAAAGGCTTGCCAAAATTTTTGACGGAAGAAGAAATGGAAGAAATTCTAAATAACATCAAGATTGACACACCTTCAGGATATAGGAACAAAGTAATCTTATAACTGTTATATGCAAGCGGAATGCGTGTTTCAGAGTTAAGCGGACTAAATTTTAGCGATTTAAACATAGAGAACAATGAAATAAAAGTTACAGGAAAAGGCTCAAAAGAAAGAATCGTGTTAATTACTGACAGAGTAAAGGAGATGTTGCAAAATTACGTTAAAACGGTTAGACCGTTGATTAACACAGAAGGTCCAAAGCAAGAAACGACAGAAAATTCACCTGTATTTATCAATAAAACAGGTTACAGACTACACCCACAAAGCATAAGAGCAGCAATAAAGGAAACTGTTAATTACATACAATTACCAAAACATGTTACACCACACGTATTCAGGCATAGTTTTGCGACGAAATTATTAAATCACGGAGCAGACTTAAGAATAGTACAAGAATTGTTGGGACACGCAAGCATAAGTAACACTCAAATTTATACTCACGTTTCATTAACACATCTTAAAGATGTTTACGACAAGGCTCACCCCAGAGCATAAAAGCAGAAAATCGAGTGATAATCATGTTTTAAAATAAAAACTTTTGTAACAATTTTTAATTTTATGTCATGAACTGAACAAAAAATGTTTTTATATATATAGAAGTATAGAAGTGATTATATATTTAATAGTGTAATATGGGGCAAGTAAAATGATTTCACTGTCAAACATTCAAGCAAAAATTGCAGCAACGCAGAAGGCATTTGAAACACAAAAGGCGTCGGAAGCGGGAGCTAATTTGGTAGTTGATGGTAGCGGAAACGGAAAAATAACTACAGATATAGATGATACGGTTATTTTGTTGGCAGACGGCGACGACATTGTTACCGCAAATAGCGATAACAACGTAGTTACTGCAAAGTCCGGAAATAATCAAATTTACATAAACGGAAATAATAACTATGTAGAAGGCGGTAAGGACGAAGACTACATTGTTTCAATCGGTCAACACAACAACCTAAACGGCGGTGACGGTAATGACGTTATGCTGTCAATTGGTGACAATAACAAAATGGACGGCGGTGACGGAGATAATTATATTGCATTTAAAGGAAATCATTTACATATCTCTGACGGCGACGGCAATTCTACATTCAGAACTCTTGACTTTGCAATTATGGAAGGTAATTTTGAGCAATATGCAGATTATCTTGAAGACCAAACGACAACAAATGTAACAAAAGGAAGCAAAGTTCTAGATACACAAATAGATACAGAAACTATTGAAAAAGGTTCTGTAAATAATGAAGACTTCGTAGAAAAACTTTCTGATTTAGATAAAACTTATTTGAATAAAATTGATTTAAATGCAAAAAATGCGGACGGTACACCTAAATATTACATTGCAAAAGGCAAAAAAGACGGACTGTATCACATTTACGAAGGTTCAGGCAAATCCTATAAAGCTATTGCCGGATTTGATGAAAAAGGAAACAGAGATTACTCAAAAGTTGCAAGCGGAAACGGATATTTGACGATTAGTGACGGAAAAGTTCAAGATAGCGGAACAACGTCATATACAAAATACAAAGAAACAACATACAATTTATATGAAGATCTTGTAAAAACATCAATCAAAGGTATTGAAGATGTTGTTATTGAAACAAAAAATGGCGCAGATAATATCAAAGTTAACGTTTCAAAAGATTTAGTAGTAAACGGTCAAGATGTTAAACAAAGCGATAAAGCAAAGAACATTTTTGTAGTTGGTAGTATTGAAATTGAAAACAAAGAAATAAGAAAAGAAGAAGCCAAGTCTGAAATAAAAACTGTTAGCGAAGGAAACGGAAAAGTATTAACAGATGGCTACTCAACGAGTTCACCGTTGATTGTTGATTTCAACAAAGACGGAAAAATTTCAGCACAAGCAGGTATAGGTGTTGACATTGACGGAAACGGTTATTCAGACGGAGCCGCAATAAACGGTGATAAAATGCTTGCAATGAGTGATATTAACGGAAATGGAGTTGTTGACGGAACTGAAGTTTTTGGCGACAAGACTATTAGCCCATTTTCAGGAAAAGCACTTAATGCGGCAAATGGTTTTGAAGCGCTTAAATTGATTGCACAAGAAGCAGAAACATATGCAGGAATTAATTGTATTAATGCAAACGGAGATGTTGACCTAAAGAAACTCCAAGAGGCACTTAAAACAGTCAATATAAATCTTGGATTTATTTCCGATAAGAACAATACAAAACTCGAAGATTTGGCACATGTAGCAAGTATTAATGTTGCAAATTACACAGAGCAACAGGATACAGGAGAAGTTCAACACAATCAATTGGGCTCATATACCGATACAGACGGTCAAACACACAAGACAGATGATGTTTGGTTTAAATTGTTCGGTAAAAAATAGAAACAAAATTAACGAAAGCAGACAGGAACGAAAGTTCCTGTCTTTTTTTTGGGGGAAGAAAAAGTAAAGATTTGAATAATTTTATGAAAGAATATATAATTTAAAATATAAAAAACTTTATTAGCAGGAACGGAAATGGAAATATACACGGAAAAAGAGATTAAGCAGTGGCGTACATCAAGCATTAAGGCATTGTTTCCGTTTGTTGTTTTTGTACTTTTTTATTTTGGATTTTCGTTATCATTAAAAGATTTTTCCAAAATACCGATGGTTGTAGCATTTTTGGTTTCATCAGCAGTTGCATTGATGTTAAATCATAAAGAGAAATTATCAAGAAAAATCGAATTATATGCACTGGGAATGGGACAGAGGGACATTATGATGATGTGCCTGATTTTCATTCTTGTTGGAGCATTTACGGAAACAGCAAAAGCAATTGGCGCTGTAGATGCAGCTGTTTTAATTGCCCAAAGCCTTATTCCATCACAATTTATGCTGGCAGGAATTTTTGTTGTTTCTGCGCTAATATCACTTTCAATCGGAACATCATGCGGAACAATCGCAGCAATTGTCCCAATAGCGGTAAACATTTCTCAAACAATGGGAATAGATGCAGGACTGGCAATTGGAGCAACTGTTGGAGGAGCAATGTTTGGTGACAATTTGTCATTAATTTCCGATACAACAATTGCCGCAACGAGAACCCAAAACGTTTTATTAAAAGATAAAATGCTAACAAATATAAAAATTGTTGCAATCCCTGCGATTCTTACGGTTTTATTGTATAGTTTGCCACAGATGAATTCTTTTAAACCGATAGGAATGAATTATGTTCCAACAATGACATCATATATTGACATAATTCCGTATATTTTACTTTTGATACTGGGAATATGCGGAGTTAATGTAATGTTTTTACTTTTTATCGGAACGATTTTAAATTTGGTTATAGGAACATATTTTGGTTGCTTTGATTTAGTTGTTGCATTCGGGCTAATTGGCGACGGAACATTGAGCATGGCAAGTGTAATCATTATTTCATTACTCGCAGGCGGATTGTTGCAAATGGTTAGATACAACGGC
This sequence comes from uncultured Muribaculaceae bacterium, assembly GCA_964550875.1. Classification (GTDB taxonomy): domain Bacteria; phylum Cyanobacteriota; class Vampirovibrionia; order Gastranaerophilales; family Gastranaerophilaceae; genus RUG841. Next base: position 8,160 of record CAZKAS010000030.1, read on the forward strand.
GGAATTACTTATATAATCAAATCGACAGAGTGTTTTATAAAAGGGAAAAGACTTTGCGAATTTGGAATTGCGATTTTGGTTGGAATAATTAATATTTTTACAGCAAATAACACTGTAGCAATTATTACGGCAGGCCCTATTGCAAAAGAAATGAGTAAAAAATATGAAGTTGACCCCAAAAGAACAGCAAGCATTTTGGACACCATGTCATGCTGTGTGCAAGGAGCATTACCTTATGGGGCGCAAATTTTAATTGCAATAAGTCTGTCTGCTTATTTATCTGTTACCCCGTTTCAAATCATAAAAGCGCTGTATTATCCAATGTTGGTTGGTATAGCACTATTAGTATCAATAGCATTCACAAAGGAAAATAATTTAAAAAAAGAAACAACACAAATACAAACACAGACAGAAACTAGACCAAGTGAAGAAGTACATCATTAATTTGAGTATTCAAATCAACATAGTTTGTATTGTTGTAAATTACAAAATCAGCAAATTTAATTTTTTCTTTTTGGGAAATTTGCGCATTCATTCTTTTAAGGGCATCTTCTTCAGAAAGATTTCTTCTAAACATGAGTCGATTGAGCCTAATTTCATCATCAGCGGCAACCATAATGACTTTATCAAAAAGATAAGTCCAATTAACTTCATAAAGCAGAGGAACAGCGACAAAAACAAAATTTGAATCCATATTTTGTTCAAAAAACTTCATAACCTCATCAATTATGTAAGGGTGTGTAATTTTTTCCAATTTAGAAAGCAATTTTTTATCGGAAAAAACAATTCTTGCTAGTTTTTTTCTGTCAATCAAGTGATTTGTACAGATATCAAAATCGCCAAAAGCGGAACGCAACTCTCTGTTTAAATCGTCAGAGTCTTCGAAGAGTTTATGAACAATTTTATCCGTATCAACAACAGGATAGTGCAAGTCTTTTAAAATTTTTTCGACTATCGATTTACCTGCTGCAATATTTCCAGTAATAGCAATTTTAATCATACTACAATTATAGCACTGTTTTAAAATTACGTCTAAAAAATTTTTATGTTATTATTCAAATATGAACAAAAAATCTTTAGTTGGAATGAATTTATCGGAATTGCAAGAAGTTGTACTTTCTATGGGAGGAAGTAAGTTTCGTGCAACGCAAATTTATAACGGAATTTATTTAAAATCGTACAAAACATTTGAAGAGATGACGGACTTGCCGTTGGCATTCAGAGAGCAACTCAAAGAACAATGTAATCTTTCTGATGTTGTTTTAAAGGATAAACAAATCAGCACGGACGGAACAATGAAATTTTTGTTTGAACTTTCAGACGGAAATGTTACGGAAGCGGTTTTGATGAGGTTTGACAACAGGGCGAATTTGACGGCATGTATAAGTTCACAAGTCGGTTGTCCAATGGGTTGTAGTTTTTGCGCAACAGCGAAATTAGGATTTAAAAGGAATTTAACGACAGAGGAAATATTAAGACAGATATATTTAATACAGTCAGATACGAGATTGAAGGTAACAAATATAGTATTTATGGGGCAAGGAGAACCACTTCTCAATCTGGATAATGTTTTACCGGCAATAGACAGACTACGAGAGGATTTCAAAATAGGATCCAGAAGAATAACGGTATCGACATGCGGAATAATTCCGGGAATAAAGAAGCTGACAGAAATAAAATTCCAACCGACAGTAGCAATTTCTCTTCACTCTGCAAATCCAGAAATAAGGCAATCTGTCATGCCCGTAGAGAAGAAGTACAAGATAAAAGACGTTATTGAAGAACTTAAGAAATTAACTGTAATTACGGGCAGACGAGTTACTATAGAATACATATTGATAAAGGATTTAAACGATTCTCCAAAAGCGGCAAAGGAACTTTGTGAATTAATTTCAAAATTAAAATGCAATGTCAATTTAATTTTATATAACGAGAATGAGTATTGTGAATACAAAAAACCGACAAGAGATGCCGTCTTAAAATTCAAGTGTATAGTTGAAGCATCAGGTAAAAAAGTTACGGTCAGATTGGAACGAGGAGCCGATATAGATGCTGCTTGCGGACAATTGAGTTCAAAATATAAAAAGTAACGTAAAGTAAAGTTACAGACTTGTAATTTTAAAATCTTTTGGTAAAATAATCGTGTAAGAACACATTTTTATTGTTTTTTATTGTTTTTCAAAATTAAGGAATTTATTTTTAGAAAGTAAGACTATGTATATTAACAAATGCACGAAGTGTGGTGCGGAATTTGAAACAAAGAATCCCAAAAGAGTAATATGCCCAAATTGTTTGTATCCTGAAAGGAAGCAAGAAGAAGGATTGCAAGAACATAACACAGGAGAGCAACCTGTATATCAAAATGGATATACGGCAGGAGGGGCATCATTTGGAGAAGAAAGGGTGTATTCCCAAAGGAGTTATGAAAGACCGTACGGAGATAGGACACAAAGGAATTACGGTGACAGAAGTTATGGTGACAGACCGCAACGCAGTTACGGCGACCGTCCGCAAAGGAATTACGGTGACAGAAGTTATGGTGACAGACCGCAACGCAGTTACGGCGACCGTCCGCAAAGGAATTACGGTGACAGAAATTATGGTGACAGACCACAACGTAGTTATGGCGACCACCAACAAAGGAGTTATGGCGACAGAAGTTATGGTGACAGACCACAACGCAGTTACGGCGACCGTCCGCAACGAGGTTTCAACAACAGAGGCGGCGGATTTAGACGGAATGGAGGGTTTAACAGAAAGCCACAACAAAAGAAACAACTTTTAATCACAAAAGAACAACTGGAGCAAATTGAATTTTTATACAAAAAGGCATTACCTTTGCCAAATCACGATATACATGAAGTTATAGGAGCGGCACTGGAAATAGAACCCAGAAAAGTATTTTTCGGAATAAATTTAGTACGTCAAAAAATGATGTTGCCCAAATTAGCATTTCCGAAAAGAAAATTAGCAGTAACGCCAGATCAGTTGACAGCAATAAAAATGTTGTATGAACCATTGTTGCCGTTGCCGCCGATAGGTTGCCATAAACTTATTGCAACACAACTTAAAATGGACGAATGGAGAGTTCATGTCGGAATTGGCTTGGTAAGAAAAGAAATGGGACTTGACCGATGGAATCCTGATAGACCTGATGCACCGGAAGAGTTTAAGAAATAATTATGGCAAAACTGGTATCCGTCGGGAAAATATTAAATTTTCATGGAATAAAAGGTGAAGTCAAAATTGGCTACACAAAGGGAAAAGAAGAACTTATTGAGAGTCTTGACAGAGTTTTTATTACGAAAAACGGAATACAGACAGAATATAAGGTTTCGACAGTTCGTTTTCATAAACAGTTTGCGTTAGTAAAATTTGAAGAGATTAATTCAATTAATGACGTCGAAGAGATAAAAGGACTAGAAATAAAAATTCCAAAAGAACTGGTTGAAAGTAATTTAAAGGAAGACGAATTTTTTGTCAGCGACCTGATTGGAGCGGAAGTTTATAATATAGACGGCGAAAAGATAGGTTTGATAAAAGATATTGGTACAAATGGAGCGAATGAAATTTTGGAAATAACAGACAGTAACGACCAAAATCATTTGGTACCGTTCGTCAAGGATTTAGTTCCCGTAGTTGACTTAATCGGACATAAGATTGTAGTAAGAGATATAGAAGGATTAATAGAGTGAGATTTGATGTAATCACTTTGTTTCCTGACATAATAACAGGTGCATGCTCAGAGAGCATGCCTTCACGAGCAGGTGAAAAGGGTGTCATATCAATAAATACAATAAATCCGAGAGATTTTACGTTTGACAAACATCATAAAACAGATGATACACCTTACGGGGGCGGAGCGGGTATGGTGTTGTCTTGTCAACCGTATATGGACGCTATAAACAGTGTTGAAAATCTTGAAAATTCAGAAACGATTATAATGACTCCGCAAGGAGAACTTTTTAACCAAAAAATGACGGAAGAATTTGCAACGAAAAGTCAGTTGAAGATAATTTGCGGACATTATGAAGGATTTGACGAAAGAATAAGGATATTATCAAAAGCACGAGAAGTTTCAATCGGAGATTTTGTTTTATCGGGGGGAGAATATTCCGCAATTTGCATAATTGATGCGGTAACAAGACTTTTAGACGGAACATTAGGGAATGCAGAATCAAAAGAATACGATTCACATTCTGAATATTTGTTGGAATATCCACAATACACAAAGCCAAGAATATATGAAGACTTAGAAGTTCCTGAAATTTTACTCAGCGGAAATCATGAAAAAATTGCACAATGGAGAAGATTGAAACAATTTGAAAGGACAAAAGAGAAACGACCTGATTTGTTTGAAAAATTTCTAAAAACGGACATTTCAAAAGCAGATAAAAAACTTCTTAAAGAAATTGATTGCTAATTTTTATGGTGATAAAATCGAATTAAAAAGGGTGATAATAATGAAAGCAGCAGTACTAAAGTCGGGCAGAATTGAAATTGTTGAAATGCCGAAACCGGAGTTAAAAGAAAGAGGAGCAATCGTTAAAATTTCAGGTTGCGGTCTTTGCGGTTCCGATATTGTAAAGCTCAAGCATAACAGTGTTCCAGAAGGTACAGTTTTAGGACATGAAATAGTTGGAGAAATCGTTAACATAGACTCTGACTCAGATTTTGAGCAGGGAGATAAAATTGTAATGGGACACCACGTACCCTGTTTTGATTGTACATATTGTTTTGGCGAAAATTATTCAATGTGTAGAAAATTCAAGAAAACAAACATTATCCCCGGAGGATTTGCAGAGTACATATACGTATCGGAAGATCACTTATTGAATACTGTATTTAGAGTTACGAATGCGATATCAGATGAGGACATTTCATTCACGGAACCTCTTGCTTGTTGTGTAAGATGCGTAAAGAGAACACAACTGGATTTTAATGCAAACGTACTTGTGATAGGGCTTGGAACAATAGGACTTCTAATGGGTCAAGCAGTAAGAGAATTTGGTTTTAACGCATACGGAATAGACCTGATAGAGGAGCGAGTAAAATTAGCGAAGAAATTAGGTTTTGAAGGAGCATTTCAATTAGGAGAATTAAAGGAAACCGTTTCAGATATGAAATTAGAAGTAAATCCGTCAGGATTTGATGCAATCATAATGACATCAGGAGCGGACAAAGCACTGGAACTGGCACTTGCAGCAGTTCGTGATGGAGGAACGATTAACGTATTTTCCTCAGTAAAATCAGAAGAAACAGCCTATCCGAACAATCAAATATATTATAGAGAACTAACCGTAACGAGCAGTTATTCATCATCACCCGAAGATTTAGAAGATGCATTCAAACTTCTTCAAAGCAATAGAGTAAAAGTTCATGGACTAACGACGGTATATCCTATAGAAAAACTAAATGAAGCAATAGCAGATACCTTGTCGAATAAAATAATGAAAGCATATATAAAATTATGAAAATGAAGGCAGTCAGGTTTTATGCACCTGAAGATATCAGATATGAAGAAACAGAAATAAAAGAGCCAAAGAATGGAGAAGTCAGGGTAAAAATCCAAGCAGCACTAACTTGCGGAACGGATTTAAAGACCTATCGTCGGGGCCACCCTGTATTAATTAAGAAAACCCCATCTGGTTTCGGACATGAATTTGCAGGAATTGTGGAGTCTGTCGGAAAAAATGTTACGGAATTCAAAGTTGGCGACAGAGTAGTAGCAGCAAATTCAGCACCTTGCGGAGAGTGTTATTTTTGCAGAAGAGGATTATATAATCTTTGTGAGAAATTAGAGTTTTTAAACGGAGCATATGCAGAATATATCAATATTCCTGAAAGAATCGTAAAAAAGAACTTGATAAAAATATCCGATGATTTAAGTTTTGAAAAAGCAGCATTTGCAGAACCGTTGGCGAATGTTGTTCACGGTATTGCAAATATGGATATAAAAAAGGGACAAACCGTAGCCGTTATAGGGATAGGAACGATAGGCTTAATGTTTGTAAAACTTGCAAAATTAAAGGGAGCAAAAGTTATTGCAGCGGGCAGAAATCCGCTAAAAATAAAATTGGCGAAAGAATTTGGCGGAGCAGACGAAGTTATAGATCTTACAAAATATAAAAATCCTGATAAAATATTGCTTTCTTTAACGGAAGCAGGGAAAGGTTTTGATGCGGCAATCGAGTGCGTCGGACTTCCGGAGATATGGGAGAGAATGTTTAAGCTGGTGAGAAAGGGAGGAACGATAAATCTTTTTGGAGGTTGCAAAAGCGGAACAACAATTAATATAGATACAAGGCGACTTCACTATGACGAATTAAAAGTTATAGGAGTTTTTCACCATACACCACAATATTTTAGAGAAGCGTATAAATTAATTGAATCAGGACAAATTGATGTTGAGAAATTAATAACACATGTAATGCCACTATCACAAACGGAAGAAGCGTTAAAAATGGTTGCAGAAAGTAAAGCGATAAAAGTTTTGTTAAAACCATAGATAGAAACAAAAAAAGATTGAAAACGAATAAACAACATATTGTTGCATATTAAGATTATATAAAGACCGACTGTCTATGATAGAATAGAAATATATGGGAAAGCAAAAGGAGATTTGAAAATGATACCTATTATGGATTCAAAAAGACAATATGCCAAAATCGGCGATAAAATGGAAGAAGCCGTTATTGAAGTAATGCGTTCAGGTTCATACATTTTAGGAAAGAATAACAAATCATTGGAAGAAGAATTTGCGGCATATTGCGGAACGAAATATGCAGTAGCGTTAAATTCAGGAACAGATGCACTTCACGTAGCATTAAGAGCATTAGATATAGGTGCGGGCGATGAAGTTATTACGACAGCATTTACTTTTGTTGCAACGACAGAAGCGATAGGTATTGTAGGAGCGAAACCGGTATTTGCGGATATTGATAAAGATACATTTAACATAGATCCGGAAAAAATCGAAGCATTGATAACACCGAATACAAAAGCGATTATTCCTGTTCATCTTTACGGACAACCTTGTGAAATGGATAAGATTATGGATATTGCAAAGCGACATAATTTACACGTAATTGAAGACGCATGTCAAGGTATCGGTTCAGAGTATAAAGGTCAAAAGGTTGGTTCATTCGGAACATTTGGTTGTTTCAGTTTTTATCCTACGAAAAATTTAGGAACAATGGGAGACGGCGGAATGCTCACAATGAATGATGAAAAATTACGAGACAGAGTTGTTGCACTCAGAAATCACGGTGGCGCAGTCAGATATTATCACGATGAAATAGGGGTAAACTCAAGGCTTGACGAAATTCAAGCAGCAATATTAAGAGTAAAACTTCCATACATTGATGAATGGAATGCTGCAAGAAAGTCAAATGCGGAATATTATAACGAGTTATTTGCGGATTGTGAAGAAATCGAAACACCGATTGAATTACACGATACAAAATGTATTTATCACCAATATACAGTTAAAGTTCCGAACAGAGATGAAGTTTTTGACAAAATGAGAGAAAACGGAGTAGGAGTAATGCTTTATTATCCGGTACCTTTACATATGCAAAAAGTTCACAAGTATTTAAATATTCCGGAAAATTCGTTACCGAATACTGTAGAAGATACGAAAGTTGTAATGTCACTTCCAATGTTCCCTGAAATTACAAAAGAAGAACAAGAAACGGTTGCAAAGACATTAAAAGCAATAATTCGAGGAGAATTATAAAAGACAGAGAATAGTTACTAAAAAAGGACGGAAAATCCGTCCTTTTTTTAGTGCAAAAAAAATAAAATGCGTTATAATAAAATAAGAAGAGGACATTATGAAAAGAATTATTATAGCAATAGTTATTTGTCTTATAGTACAGACAACGGTAACAGCGAAAGAAATATATACATCAATAGAAGAAAGCCCAAGTTTCGTGAAACTGGAAGCTGTTAATCAGGTAAGCGCAGGCCATATATTGGTAGACAGTTATCAAGAAGCGAAAGCATTAAAAAAAAGAATTGATGATGGAGAAAGTTTTGAAAGATTAGCATCTCAATATTCAAAATGCCCATCAGGACAACGAGGCGGAGCGTTAGGTTCATTTGGACGAGGAGCGATGGTAAAACCATTTGAGAATGCTGCATTTAATCTTCAGGTAGGAGAGGTATCAGAGCCGGTAAAGACACAATTTGGTTGGCATTTAATAAAAGTTTATAACAGAGGATAAAAATGGAAAAATTTGAATATGCAATGGAGAGGGAAATATACGAGCAACCGGAGATAATTGAGAAATTATTGAATAATTATGTTTCAATCGACAATAAGGTTTTGGTTGATACGCCCGATAAAGCTCAAAAGATATGTTTTATTGCGAGTGGTTCTTCTTATCATTGTTGCGTAATAATTGCAGAAATGATGAAAACTTCGTTGGGACTTGATGCAGAAGCATTTTATTCCGGAGAATTTTTTATGTCGGACAAAGCAAATTGGAAAAAGCGACTTTTTGTTTTTGTATCACAATCCGGAGAAACCACGGATACACTTTCAGTATTGAGAAGAGTTTTGGAGAAAACAGACAATACTCTATGCATAACAAATACGATTAATTCCACAATGTGGAACTTAACGAAATATAAAATATACACAATGGCAGGGAAAGAGGACAGTATTGCCTCGACAAAGGCACTGTCAGCACAAGTATTATGCGCAATGTTATTAATTTTGGCAATAAGACAAAAGCAAGGAGAAAACATTGAGGAAGAACTGGAAGAACTCAGATGCTTGCCCTCATTTATAAAGAAGCTATTGACATCGCATAAAAATATAAAAGCGATAGCAGAAGACTTGTCAAAATATGACTCGATAGAAATATTAGGAAGCCGGATTTTTTATGGCTTAGCCAAAGAGGGTTCTTTAAAAATAAAGGAAACATCATATATTAATACAACAGCATATCCGTCCGGAGAATTTATGCACGGACATGTTGCAATTTTGAATAAAAAATCAGCAGTTCTTATACTTGTTGATGAAATTAATCATGGAACATGTATAAAGAATATCAAGAAAATTTACGAGTCCTATAACCCTTATTTGGTGACTATAGCGGACAAGAATGCACCGGAATATTTTAACGAACTTTGCAAAAAGCATATCACGATTGATACTAAAATTGAAGTTTTGACAATATTCGGAATGCTTGTACTTCTTCAACTCATCGCCTTTGAATGTGCAAAAGCATTAGGACGCAATATTGATAAACCTACCGGCTTGAGCAAGGTTGTGCAAGGTTAAAAAACTAAAAAAATTATTTTAGCTGCTAGAACTTTTTTATTAAAGGCTCGTTATTTTGAGATTTGAAAAACATAAATAGACGTGCTAAAATGGCTGACGAGGTTTTAATGAAAAGAGCATTGAAAATAAAGGCAAACATTCAAGAGAAGAGAAAAAAAATATATTCAAAAAACAAAATCGTAGCGATAGCAATATTTTTTACAATAAGTATAGCAACTTATATGATATTGCTGATATTGTATAATGGAAATATTTTAGAGCAAAAGGCGCTTGATTTTCATCAAAACGGACAATACAGAAACGCAGAAAGCTGTTACCGATTAAATACGAAAATCAAGAAACTATTTTCAGTAACATTAAAGAGCAAAAAAGACAGAGATATATACACATATTTTGAGAGCAAGGAAGAGATGATAAAATGCCTTATAGAACGAGGCGAAATCACGAAAGCAATAAAAGAATATCAAAAATTTGCAGAAGAAGTAAAAAAGCACTGTCCACAAGATGAAGAAATGAGCAATTTAATAAATTTGCAAATTGCAAATTGTTATTCAATACTTGGAATATATGGAAAATCAATACCGATATATGAACAATTAAAAAATTGGTATCCACAAAATTTAATTCAGGCTTATATAGATATAGAAGATTATGAGAGGGCGAAAAATATATTAGAAACTGAAAAAGTTCAATCAACGATAGCAGAGGGAGAAGATTTAGATGCGGTAGCATTAGGATACACACTTTTAAAATACTATAAGGCAATCGGACGATATGATTTAGCAGATAATAATTATACAAAAGAGGCACCGACGTTTGAAACGGATATAACAAACGCACTTAATCAGGCAAATTTAAAGCATATAAAAAAAGATTATGAAAAGGCAGAAGAAATATACGAAGAGTTACTAACATCATCGGCATTTTCCCAAACCGTCAGACACAAAATCCAACTTCAATATGCATTATTACTATATGAAGAGGGTAAATCATATCAGGCGGAACAAGCAATAGAAAACGTAATAAAGGAACAGGGAGAATTATACGAATTAAGTCCTGAAGTCATATGTGCAAATTACACGGCAGCGAAAATATATGTAGAAAAAGCAGAATATTATTTAGCGAATGCGCAAAAAAAATTCGACAGGCTCAAAATACCTGCCGAAAGTTATTTTTATAAAAATTTAGATTATTTTTGTAAAATCAATTCTCGTTTTTAAAAGTCAACTTAACTTCTTGACCTTTTTCAAGGATAAGGGGTTCACCCTTTTCGACATAAGAAAGCGGAGAATCTTTATAAACCTGTTTTAGTCCGCTAGAAACTCTGCCTTGATCCTCAGAAGGGTGAGTAGCACCTTTTATAAAGGAAACACCTTGAGAAAGCATAGGGACATTTAAAATAAGTCCGGCAGCAGTAGTTGCACCATTTTCAGCGAGTTTTTTTGCTGATTCTTTGTCAAAAGGTTTATAAAAAGACACCTTAACCATCAAAGTTCTGTCATTTAAAGCTTTAGCAGCACCTTTTTCATCGATTAAATAAGTAGGATTAAAGACAAAATAACCTTGTCTTTTTCCACGTTGCCCATCAACGACTTTAACAACATTACCGTACAAAAACTCACCTTGTTCTGCAAGCACCATGGAGTTAAGATTAACGGGCTGATTTAATTTTACCGAAAAAGTTGAGGTAGGATTTTCAGTAGAGTAGGGAAAAACAGCAATTCCGGTAAGAGTTTCAGCACTGGCAGAAACCGCAGTCATTAATAATAAGACAAGTGTACAAAATATTTTTTTCATAAAAACTCCTATTTTTTTAAACATATCAATTTATTAGTATAGGTAAATTTTCAATCTTATAAAAAATTACCGAAGAATTTTTAAATTTTTCAGGATTAGAACTGACGAAAAACTTAGGTTGATAGAATTTTTTATCCGCAAGTTTTTCATTTTTTTTCAAATCTTCTAAAATAGAATAAACAAAATATTCAGCAGGGTCAATAAAAATATCTTTTCCGGCAAAATCAGCCAAAATCTTTCTCAAATAAGGGTAATGCGTACAGCCTAGAATTATTTTATCAACATTTTGCTCAAGAACAATATTCAAATGTTCTTTCAAAATCGGCTCATTTTCTTTATCATATTGAGAATGATTTTCGACCATTTCCACCCACTTACCGGAACAACCGTGCTCAAAGACTTCAAGAGAAGGGTTATATTTTTGAAGTTGATTTTTGTATGCGTGCGAATTAGAAGTCGCTTCCGTAGAGAGCGTTCCAATTTTTTTTATATCCATATCGGCAATTACTTTGCACGCAGTTTGTATAACGGGATATAGGGTAAAATCGTAATCATTTTTCAAAACATCATAAGCAACGGCAGAAGTAGTGTTACAAGCCATTACAACAGCTTTAACATTTTGTTCTTTAAAAAAATTCATAATTTTATGAGTAATTTTAAGTAATTCCTCTTTCGTTTTTGTTCCGTACGGAATATTTTCCGTATCGCCGAAATACAAATAATTTTCATTTGGTAGCAACTTGACCAATTTCGAGAACACGGTCAAACCCCCAATTCCTGAATCATATACACCTATCGGACGATTATCCATTTATTTTGTTCCTGTTTTCTTTTTGTTAATAAAATAGTTACTAATACCGTCTGTTATAGCCTTTGCAAATTTTTCCTGTTGTTCAGGCAACAACAAAAGATTTCTTTCATCATCATTTGAAATAAATCCCAATTCAAGTAATACGGCAGGTTGATTTGTATGTCTTATAACATAAAATCTGGATTTTAATATACCCCTGTCTGTTTCTTCAATTTCAGAAGCCATTGATTTATGAATTTCTTTAGCCAAATCTAAACTGTCGTCTTTAAAATAATGAGTTTCAATTCCGTGAGCATCGGCATTTTCACTGGAGTTAATATGAACGCTGACAAATATATCAGGTTTTTTATTATTTGAAAGAATAACTCTATCCTCAAGAGAAACAAAAACATCATCATTTCTGGTCATAATGACGGTCGCACCTTGCGCTTTTAAGTTTTTTTCTATCAATTTAGCAATGCTGATAGTCATATTTTTTTCCATAACATTATTTTTCATTGCCCCGGGATCATAACCACCATGACCGGGGTCAAGAACAATTATTTTTCCTGAGAAATCAGTCTTTGTTGAAACAACGGAAGACGGTATTTTTTGTGGATTTTTCACGGTAAAGACAAGTTTTGTAGCATTTAAATTCTCTAAACAATTCAATACTGATTTTTGTCCCAGAGGAATGGATACTTTAACCCCAATCGCACCAATTTTTTTAATTTCAACATTTTGGATATGCCCATTTTGAAATTTTTTTTCAAGTGCCGCAATGTTATCGACAAAAACATTATATAAGATTAAATCAACAGAAGAATTCCTACGTTTTATAGAATAGACTATCGGATCGCTAAACGAAAGAGAGAAAGTATCAATATTTTTTTGAGAATCTGTTTTTGAGGCAAGGTTTGCGGAAACGAGCGAAGAAGTGTTAGGGAATAAATTCAGACCGACAATTCTATCTTCTCTTGCAATCAAAATATTTTGCAAATCATTTCCACATATTGCAAGATATTTTTCAGGATTTTGCGAAGTAATCACAATACGAACTTTTGTTGGTTCAAACTGACCTATTTTCACGCTATCAACGGAATTTAACTGAAATACTTTATTTCTGATTTTTGTCGAAGTAACGGCATTTGGAATATCAAAGACTATTCTATGTAAAGTTGAACCTGCAACAGGCGGAAGATAAAAAGGTTTTTCAAAATTATAAACACCTGTTCCTGCAAGCAAAAGTGCCCCATTTTTGCAATAAGCATTTGAAATAAAATATCTTGAGCGTAATTTAGATTCGTAAAGAGGTTTATTAATTCTAACAGGTTCACTTTTGGGCGCGACTTGTCCTTCATTATCAGTTTCAGTAATCTTTGATTGTTGAGAATTAACAACAACTGATTCATTAACTTTTACTTTTTCAAAATAATCATATGATTCAGAACGAACTTCCCTATAAACAGGAGTGAGAAAGTCTTGAGTTTGTTTAAAATTTTGCAATTTTACAATAATACTGCCGCCAACTGTCATTATTTTTACATCTTCTGGTCGCAATTTTGAAGTGTAAGTCATTACAACACGTACAGTATTCGGATTTACGGAAAATTGAGAAATTTTCAGATTTGACAACCTTCCGTAAGTAAAATCAAAAGAGCCTTGTTTTCTTGTTAATACGGCATTTTCAATATCAAAATACATTCTGTCGGGATTTTGAAGAAAACCTTTTTTTATTTTAACCGTATTTTCAGAAGTATTACTTGTAGAAATAAAAATAACACTGTCGGAACTATCAAATACGATATCGTTAACCTTGACAGAAGAGGCATAAACAACCTGTGTACAAAAACATATCAATATTAATACAAATTTTACAAGTAATTTTAACATACTTAGATAATATATCATTCCATTAAAATTGCCAATTTTGTAAAACTCTGAAATAAAAAAAAAGACTGCAAATGCAGTCAATTTTAAATCTCTATCTACTTTCAATTTTACACCTTGTTTAAACCTTAAAGTTAATTGAAGGTCTTTCTTTGCCTTGACGCATAGTAACACCTAAAGAATAAGCCATACTATGATATTTTTGAATTTCTGC
>CAZKAS010000031.1:0-21307 GCA_964550875.1 uncultured Muribaculaceae bacterium
GCATATAGATATTGAAGAAAATTATAAAGGAGAACTTGTTGACTGTGATAAAGTTTTTGAAATGAAACGAAAAATGCGTGAGGAACACAAGAAATGTAATATTACTCCTCAATGTAAGGGTTGTGTGTTTCTTTACGAAGATGATTGGGACGATGAAGATTATATAGACCGACTTCAATTCAATTATTGGGTAAAATGTAACAGTAAATGCATATATTGTTATGCTGAAAATAATAAAACCCAATATGAACATTTAATACCTTACAATGTTGTTCCTGCGATTAAAGACTTAATATCTCGTGGTTTATTAAGAAACGGCGGTGAAATAGCTTTTGGTGGTGGAGAACCGACAATATATCCTGAATTAGATGATTTGATAAATTTGTTCACGCAGAGTGGTATTACGAATATGCGTATTCATTCATCGGGGATAAAATACTCTTCTGCTATAGAAAACGCCATCAGAGAAGGTGCATTGAATATTGTAATTTCTATTGATTCATCTTCTCCTGAAACTTACAAGAAAATAAAACGAGTTGACTGTTATGATAAAGTTTTAGCCAATATGAAAAAGTATGCTCAGGCAAATGCTGAAGGCTACGGACTTATGACTTCAAAATACATCATAATTCCTCATGTAAATGATAACATTCAAGAAATTGAAAACTGGATTCAACAGACACGAAATTTGGGTAGTCGTTGGCTTGCACTTGATATAGAAGATGTTTGGTACAAGATGAACAGAAATCATATTCCCGATTTCTATCTTGATTTAGTCAATTACGTCATATCAAGAGCGAAAGATTTGGATATGAAAATTGAACTTTACGATAGAGCAAAAGGTTTGAAACAAGGTTTGAATTTGGTTTAATGATTTTTTCGTTATTTCAAAAAATATTTCAACAAATAAAAAATCGTTATAAAAATACGCCTTATACGATAGTTTCGCTTGGCCCGAATTGTTATCCCAGAACTGTTTTAACAAGAACGGGATTGATAAAACGTAAATCTTGCGGACGGTTGACGATGCCTTTTGATTTTGCATTTGTTCATAAAGCGAAATATGTTACGGATTTTTTGAAAAATGATTTTTTAGGCTTTTTTGAAGATTTACACTACTCAGATTTTTGCAAGTCATTTGATAGTGGTAATAAAATTAATTTCAGTCACGAAGGGTATCTTGCCAGAGAAGAAAAGAGTGAGTTAATAAAAATATATAGAAAAAGGATTGAAAATTTTAAGAATGAAATTGAAAAAGATAATCCAATCTTATTCTTGCAAATTTTGAAAGATGAAGATGTTGGAGAAGATTGCAAACGAACATATTTTATATTAAAAAAATTGTGTGAAAATAGAAAGTTTGCATATGTAGTAATTGATTTAAAAGATTTAATTCAACCACAAAAAATTCCATTTGAAATTTATTTGACAAAAATGCATTTGCCAGAAGAGGATACTGATATTTTTTCAGCAGAATTTTACGATTCAGAATATGGAAAATATTTTGAAGAAAAGATTGCTAATTTTATAGGAAATGTTATTATGAAGGAGTTCGGAGATAACGTTGAGAAATTTTTATGACAGAATGTAACAATTTCTTAAAAAAAGTCTTAAAAAAGAGTATTTTTAGTCAAAATGGTAGCAAAAAAAACGAGATATATGCTTTTGTACATGTGAAAGTGAGAAACTGACGTGGTAAACAATTTATCCGGATATGTAAATTTTGGAGGCAGAACGACATCTGCAAGTACTGTATCGACGAAGAAAGTGTCGGAGCAGAATAGTGCGGTTGGAGATAAGTCTGAGGCGAAGAAGTCTTGTTCTGTTGAAACAGCGAGAGCGTATGGAACGGCAGGTATAAAAACAAATTTAACGACAGCAGAAACGAAACAACGGTACCAAGTAGTATCTTCATTGGTTTCTCCTGAAACGAGAGTTGCTTTATCAGGATTGCTCAAGTCCGGAGTATTATTGAATAACAATTCAAATGACGGTTCGTCCGTATTGGACAATTTGCATAAAATGGCAACAGAACCGAGAATTAAGGGTTTAAATGCATCTACGTTGTTGACGGAAGCAATTACAACTATTTCAAACCCCGGTAGTATAACGCAAACTTTTGGTGATATACCGGCTGCCGTAGAGAGGGCAGTCTTTAGACACCCAGAGTTGGGCGTTCGTACTAAGGACGAAATGGAGATTGGAGAATATTCAAATTGTTGTGTTGCGGCGAGTATTGAATATAATATGGCAAGCAAGAATCCTGCTGAGTTTGTAAGAATGGCAGCCGGATTGTCGTCAGAAGATTATAGTGTGACAAAAAATTTACATCTTTCCGATATTGCAAACAAGAGGGAAGATGCTCTTTGGTTATTGGAAAAATTTCAACTACCGCATAAAATAGATGAAAATGATAATTTAGAAGTAACGATTGCTCCTGACAGAAATGCAATTATAAGAGCCAGAGTTCAAACTTCGTATAGAGATGCGGGAGAAAGATCTTCTTTAGATGTTTTGATGCAGTCAGCGTTAATGAATGTTGGTTCACAGCAGTCATACAATTCATTGAATGATACAAGAACCGGAGTTTTAAATAATTCTTCGACAGGATTGACAGATTTAGAAAAAACTTTTACGGAAGAGATTGTTGAAGGAAAGTCGAAAGAGTCGGTAATATATCAAGCATTAGATGAAACTGGTCGTGTGCAGGCACGTTCTTGCGATTATCAAACTATGGCAACGCATATTTTGCGAGCATTAGATGGTGACAATAATGTTATAGTTGGTTATGTAAATTTCAATGATGAAGGACAAGTCATAGGCGGTCATGAAATCACTATTATTGGTGCAGGAGAGGCGCCTACCGGTGATTTATATTTTGTATGTAATGATACTTGTGATAATAATGATGAACCTATGTGTGTATTAGCAGAAAATTTATTACCGAGATTACATCATGCAGGCTTGCCAAAAGAGGTAATAGAAGGTCAAGAAGTACCGACAGCTTTTGATGGTATAGAGTATTATAAACAGATGCTTGGTTAATTTCCTGTTATAGGGTATAATTTTTTGTGTTATGATACATTTTGGTTTTGAATGTTGAGTTGTGGATATGAAGAAAGTTGCGAATACCAGATTAACTATAAATGATTTACCAAAGCAAATTCCTGACTTTAAAAATTCAAAAATGTCAAAAGACAGGTTAACAGAGCAGTGGTTAACGCAGTGGATAGTATCTTCACTTGCTGTAAATAAGATAAAAAGAGGGGATATTTTACCGAGGAAGAGGGAAATTGCGGAGTATTTGGGAATAGCGGTTGGGACAGTTCAAAATGCTATTCGATATACAGAGGATAAAGGATACTTACAAAGTAAGCAAAAGACAGGAACTTTAATTGCTGGATATTCAGGTTTAAGTACATTGAAGAAGCAGACATCAAAAAGAGATGTTACGGTCTTTAAGATAAAAAAACATATATTATCAATAGGTTTAGATGCAGTAATGCCGTCTGCATCTGATTTAGCGAAGAAAATAAATGTTTCTGCAAATACTGTACGGTTGGCGTATATTCATTTATGTGATACAGGTTTTTTGCAATATTTGACAGGCAAAACAGGGAAAAAAATGTTGAGAGTTGTTGAGTTGCCTGAGATGCCACAAGAAAGACATTCTTCTCGTACTTCTTTAGTAGAAAAAACAGAACAAGATTTATCGGAATTTATAACAAAAAATTTGCGTAAGGGAGATAAATTACAAACGAGATTAGAACTTTCTAAAATTTTAAATGTAAGTGTAAAAACGGTGCATGATGCGGTAGATAGTCTTGAAGGGAAGGGAATATTACTTTCCAGACGAGGCAGATATGGAACAATTGTGTCACAAATGCCGTCGGAAGCTGCGATTTTTCAACCCATGAAGGAACGTTCAATTTTTGCTAAAGCAGATGATGCTATTTTTTATCGTTGGGAAAAGATTCAAAATGCTCTGATAAAGATGATAAATGAAGATTTTGAACCTGGAATGAAATTGCCGTCGATGGACATTTTGTCTGAAAAATTCAACGTGAGTACAAACACAATCAGAAAGGCATTAAGAATGCTTTCTAATAAGGGATATGTGGATTTCCAAAGAGGACGCTACGGAGGTACTTTTGTAATTGACATACCTGAAAAAGATATTGCAAATGCTTATGAATGGATTGCTGTTACTCCGGATTATATTCCTGTAGGTAATCAAAATTGAGGTTGATGTGAAAGAAGAAGAAAAGTTTAATGTCGAAACGGCAAAATCAAAAAGCCCTCAAATTGCCCAAGATAGAGAATTTCAGGAGTTAATACAAACGAAAAGAATTAATTATATTACTGATAATTTTGATTCAGCGACTGATGAAATCAGTAATATCGGACATTGATTATATTTACAATAAACTTTAACTTGACCTCTTTAACAATATTTAGAATGATGAAAAGATTGTTGGATTTGTTGAAAATATTGTTGGGGGTGTATTATGAAGAAACTACAAATAGTGTTGTTTGTTTTGCTTATTCTTTTTCAAGGATTGATGTCAAGAGCGAATAATTACAAAGTGCATACAGGAAATGAAACAATTTCTCCCATAGCAGACTATGAAAAAATTTTATTTATTGTTGATTTGTCAAACAGTATGAATGATTATATTGGAGATAGAACAAAAATTGATATAGCAGTAAGTTCTTTGGCTGCTATAACATCAAGGCTTAATCCGAATATAAAAACAGGTCTTAGAGTTTATGGTCATAAATTTGGTTTCAATCCGATTTTTGGTTGTAAGGCGTCGGAACTTTTATTACCATTGAGGGAGAATAATACTGCAAACATAAATTCAACATTAGCGAGAATGAGTGCTGTTGGTTGGACACCAATTACAAAATCATTAAAAGATGCGGTTAATTTTGATTTTGCAGGAGTTGTAGGGCAGAAAAGGATAATTCTATTGACAGATGGTGGTGAAACTTGTGATGAGAGTCCTTGTGAATATGCAATTAGGCTTATGCAAGAGAGAGAGGATATAAAAATTGATGTTATAGCATTTGCAATTAATGATCCGGAAGCAGATGCCCAGTTAAAATGCACTGCCGCAGTTACTTCCGGTAAAATATACAGAGCAAATACGGCTGCGGATTTGGCAAAAAGTTTGGAACAAGCTTTGAATGTTACAACTGATGTTCAAGGAACCGTCATCTTAAAGTAAAATTAATTAACAAATGCAAAAGAGTAGTGCCCATTATTAAAATCCATTTGCATAATAATTTCTTGTCCTTCAAAACCATTTGGCGGTGTGCTGTATATAGGAACTCTCATTAGCATGTGATACATAGCATCATCTAATGATTTGTTTCCTGATTGTGACACAAATCGTCTGTTTGTTAATTTTCCGTCTGCTGATATAGAAAATGCTATCTTTGCACTTCCTTGACCCTGTACTGTTAATATCGGAAATTTGGAAAAAAGTTTGTTCCTCAAATTGTTTTTATATTTTAAGTATTCTTCTATATTATTCGGAGAAGTATTTTCCTCTGTTTTGGATTCTTTTTTTGTTTGGACTTTGTTTGATTTTTCGGTATTTTTTGTCAAATTTTCTTTTTGGGGTTCGCTTGTTTTTTGTGAAGTTGTTTTTAATGAACTTTTTGTGTCTGCTTTTTTATTCGTTTTTGAGATATTGGTTCGATTAACACTATTTGTGTTGTTTTGCTGTTTTTCAATGTCTTTTGGGGCCGCTGTTGTATTGGTTGTAGGTTTTTCTTCTTGCCAAAATTCATTTACATCAGAGGGAATATAGTTTTCTATTTCTACAGTTGGTGTCTTATTTTTTGATTTTGTGATTAATTTTGAAGCATTTTGAAAAATTATGAATACTGCGGAAAGGAAAACTACTATAAATATTGAAATTGATATAATTTCTGCAGTTTTTTGTTTCTTTAAATCTTGATTTAGTGAATAATCTTGTTCTTTTTGATATTTTAGTTCTGAGAGAAATTGATTATTATAAAGAAAGTCAACTTCGTTTTCTGCGTTAAAATTTGTTTTAACTTTAGAATAGTCAAAATTTTCTACAACTTCATAAAATCCGTTGTTTCCACAGTCGCAAAATTCAGGTTTAAGATTGTAAGTTCGTCCGCAATTATTACATTTATAAATCATTTTATCACTCTTTCGTAATCGTTATAGTCTGATGGTGAAGAATATCTGCTTGAGCGAGCCATTGTGAAACCGCCATTTACATTGGTTATTACTCTTTTAGAGCCGTCAGGAAATTTTAATATTGTTGTTTTTTGATAACTCAATAGTAGCGGTTTTATAATGTTTACCGCAAGAGGTGTATAAGACGGATTTGAAGACCAAGTTTTTAGATTTGATATATTACCGAACTTGTCAACCGTGAAAGAAAATTCAAAAGAAGTTCCTATAGGTGCAGACATTTTTGATTCTTTCATTAATTTGTTTTGTAAGTCAGAACGCCATTTATTCCAAGCAATAATTTCTTCTTCTTCTGTTAAGATTTTATTCTCTTTTATTTCTGTATTTTTTTTCGTAACTTCTACTGATTTTTCATCTTCATTTTTACTATGATTATTTTCTGTTTTTGTTTCCTTTTTTACTAATTTATCGTCTTTTGTGGCTAATTTATTCTTTGCTACTATTTGTGTTTTGTTTTGCGCTTTGTTTTGCGCTTTGTTCTGTGTTTGCTGAGGTTTGTTGGGTTTGTTTTCAATTTTGTTTATTGTTTTATTATTATATTCAGGCAAATTTATATTAATTTTCGGTGTTTCAATGGTAACAGACGGTTTATTGATATTCAGGTTTACAGAAGACTTTTTAATATTTGCAGATGCCATTTCATCAGAAATTAATTCTATTTTAAAGTTTCTATCTTCAAATACAATATGTTTGTGTGTTTTTGGCTTAAAAACAGAAATTATTACAGTTATTGTTATGAACAATAAAATTATAAATATAAGCAAAATTCTATTCATTATTTATCTTCTTTCGCTCTAATTTCTTCAAGTTCATATAATTCAAATTGGGTATTACCGGCAAGAAATGTTTCGGCAATCAAAAGTGCAGTAGGAACAAGCGCTGCAACTAAACTTAAAAGCAGTCCTCCAAAATCCTGCCCTATTTCTGTTGAAAAATAAGATACATTCATTGTAAATTCAATTAATATAATTATTAATGCTGAATAAAGTGCAAAATTTTTCTCTCTTGTCTTTTTTGCAACACCTTCAAGACCGAGTATCCCTGAACATTGCAACAAATAGTTGCTAAAACCATCGTGTTTTATTTCTTCGGAATTTTCAATTTTTTTATTCTCCGTAAAAGCGTGTATAAAGAGGAAAAAAGCAAATATTATTAAAAAAGATGCGAGCAGAAGAAAAATTGGAGAAAATCTTAATTGTGAAATCCTTATCCAACCTGCTGCTTCCGAAAAACAATTTGCAAGCGTGTTTGATACTCCGTATGCCAAAAATGGTGCTGTTAAAAGACCAATGCATATTTCAAAAAATTGTTTTATTCTTAACTTAAAAAGTTTATCGCTTATATATTCATGTTTTGTATTACTTAAATTGTTAACATACAATCCAATCCAATTATTGTATTCATGGATAATTCTTTCTAAATCAGGTCGATATTCCAGTTTGTTTAATTTATCAGAAAGTATATAACCGTTGCTTTTGTAGTATGCAGATGCAGTGGCTAATAAAAATGCAAAACCTACAAAGAATAATGAGATGAATATTGGAAAAACGAGGTTTTTTGTATAATCTAAATAATATAATAAATTAATCGCATAAACTCCTGTCATTATTAAACAAGAACCAAAAATTAAAAAATTTTGTATTATTGTCGGCATTGTATTTTTATTGCTTACCTTATTAAAATAGCCATAAAAACCTTGCTTAAATAAGAGTAATGTTCCCAAAATTAAAATTGTATATAAAAACCATAATTTTAAATCTGTAGGCAAATGGATATAATTGATGGATTCTTTTATTGAAAGTCCGCTAATGTAATTTGTGACAGCGAAAGCGCATACAAAAGATGCCCAAAATAGTGCAAAATGAGTGAATATGCTACCTTTATTGTTTTGTGAAATTTTACTTTTTAATTCTGCTACAGGTTGCGAAATCTCAGAAATAATCCTCACTCTTTTTTCTTCAATTTGCATTTTTGCCTTTTCTATTTTTGTTGTTGTTGAAAAACAGTTGTCATCTTTTTCTTGTGAACTTATATCCGTAGTTTTATTTTCAATGTTCTCCTCGGGAAATATTTGTATATTTAAATAGTTATCAGAATTTGGAAATAAAAATCTGGTTATTGATGAGATTTCCATTTGTGAAAAATTTTGTCCTTTAAACGTGATGCCACTATTCGTGTTATTGATAACTGTATAAGTGTTTTTATCACTATTGTATTGTAATGTTATACTGAAATTTTCGTTCTCTACAAAAAAATCACAATTAATATAAGAACCGATTTTAATTATGTTTTTGTTGTTAAATTCTTTTTCTTTATTTTTCGTTGAAATTATTACAGTCATATAGTCCTCTTATCTGCCCAAAGATTTCAATATTTTTCCGGACGCTTTATCTATTGTCAACTCGGTGGATATTATAAGTTGATTTTCTCCTAAAACCGGTGCTAAATTGGTTTTAACCATATCTAACATTTTGGGTTCAACCCATAAAAATGTCATTGAAAAATTAGGCATATATTTTAGTGTGTTTTTTATATTTATGGGTAAATAGTTCCAATCTATCGCTGATTTTCCTTGATTTTCAATATTTCCTATAACAATAACGGCCGGAATATAATCATTTTTTTTCATCGTAAGGCAATGTTGTATTGCTTTTTTTATTGCTAAATCGTAAACGGTAATATCTGAATTTGTTACGTTTTTAGTATGAATATCCAGTGATTTTTTTATTCCTGAGATGTTTTGAGGTGAGCCTTCATATATTAAATATGTATCACCTGAAATTTGAATAATTTTTATCCTATCTTCAGGATCAAGTGTTGAGCAAAAATTTTTGATGAATTTCTTTTGCTCTTCAATTTTTGTATTTTGTTTTGAGCAATCGATTAAAAAAGTAACAAATACAGGTTTGAAATTATCAAATTTTAGGTTTGCAAGAGAACCTATAATTCCATAAATAACAATGAAAATTAAAATTATTATACCTGTTAAAATGTAATATCTGATTGCTTTTTTCATTATTCTGTAATTACTGTTAGTACAGTACCTTCTTTTATTTCTATATCTTCTCCATTTGCTCCAATTAGTGAAATTCCTCCGCTTACTGCGCCTGTTGCTGCTCCGATTGCAAGCGTTTTTCCCCAGCTATCAGTATCACATATTGAACCTGTTAATGCCGAAAACGCTACTCCTATTAATGTTGCGGCAATTACTCGTCCTGTAATTTTTGCCGCTCGTGATGCTTTGCTACTATCTGTACACTTTAATTGAATAGGTTTTGAATTGAAAAAATATTCTTCTCCTTCCAACGTCAAAATCTTGTTAAATTTTATTGTCAATTCTCCATTTTTGTATGCTCCACCGGCTTTATCCGATTTCGTAACTGTCCCGTATATAAGGCTGCCAGCAGGAATAATTTTATCATTTATAATTACATTTTCTTTTAATGTTGCAGATAACATATCTTCTTCATCTAAACTTGATGTGTTTATGGTCGATTGTAATACCACAAATAGTGTTGTTTCTCCGGGCAATACATTTTGTGTTTGATTTTGGTTCTCGTTTCTGTTGATTTCTATTGCTCCTTGTTTTATTTTTCCGTTTTGAATATTTTTATCTTTTTTAGGAACATTTTCAATTTGATAATTAGAATGAATTTTATTTATTTGAGAATTTGCGTTTTGTGGGGGTACGTTTTCATCATATTTCGCTTGCGCTTCATCACTAAAATCGTAAATAATACTATCTGTGTTATTGATACTATTCGTGTTTTTATCTTTGTTACTTAAATCGAGGTTAGTGTTTTGGTGTTTATTTAATAGTTTTGTTGCATCTTGTTTTTTAAGAGTTTTTAGTGTCTTTGAATGTTTGTATGAATACTTTAATTTATTCTTTTTAAACCTGATTTTTAAATCTTTTAATACATTTGTTTTTTCCATTGGTGAGTAAAGGTAAAAACAAACATTTTTGTCATTTTGCTCATACAAAGCAATCCAGTGGTCATTCTTTTGTGAGGATACTGCAACGTATGTATAATCGGAATTTCCTGTTACTTCAGGCATATTTGTTTGTCTTGCATAAAATTCAACAATATTTTTTACATTTTCTTGATTTGTATTTTTGACATTTATAAGAATTGAGGTTTCGTTAGCGAGTACATAGTTCCCATTTAACAGAAAAGTTATTAAAGAAAAAATAAAAAATATAAATTTTTTAAGTTTCATAAATTTGCTACCTCTTAATCAAGTATATAATATCAGATTTATCATTCGATTACAAAATTTATAAAGAAATTATATAAAAAATGTTTAAATTATCTTGACGATTAGGCATATTGCGGAATATAATTTAATAAATGCCGAAGTGGCGAAATGGTAGACGCACACGTTTCAGGTGCGTGCGAAGAAATTCATAAGGGTTCGAGTCCCTTCTTCGGCATTCTTATATATAATTATGAAAAATAATCAAGAAGAATTAATAAATTTACTTTCTGAATTAAGAACGGACTACTTTGCTGAATCATTGAAAGCAGAGGCTTTTGAGGATTTAACATCTGATGATATTGCTTTTTTAAAGTTTTTGGCAGATGAAGCGAATATCGGGTTTACTTTGAAAGTTGGCGGTTCTGAAGCATACAGAGATACTAAGTTCGCTGCTGAGATTGGTGTGAAAAAACTGGTTGTCCCCATGATTGAATCCTCTTATGCTCTTGAAAAATTTATTACTCTTGTTGATGAAGTCTATTCATCTTTGCAACTTCCTGAAATCTATGCAAACATTGAAACATTTAACGGAGCTCTTCTCTTGGAAGAAATTTTAAATTCTGATAATTCCTCAAGAATTAATGGTATTATTTTTGGAAGAACTGATATGTGTGGTTCTTTGGGGTTAACTTGTCAGGACGTTGATAGTGATGAAATTTATCAATATGCTTTGAGTATTTCTAATTCGCTTAAAACCTTTAATAAACCTTTCTATATTGGAGGAAGGGTTTCTCCTCATTCTATTACTTTTTTCAAAAATCTTCCTTATCTTACCGGTTTTGAAACAAAAAAAATTTTGTTTAATTCTAAGGTCTTGTCTTCAGAAAATCCTCAAAATGCAATCCTTTTGGCTCTTCAATTTGAACTTCTTTGGCTCCAATCAAAATGTCAAACTGAACGTGACAAACAAAGAATCAGTATTATCAAACAAAGAATAGCACTTTAACTTATTTCAATCTCATTTCTATTCACTTATGTTTACAATATTTTAATAAATGTATTTTTTACATATATATGATATTATTATTGAGGAAATGAGGGAAAAATGTTTTGTCCTAATTGCGGTAAAGAATATCAAGATAATCAGAATTTTTGTAGGTTTTGTGGTCAAAAACTTAATGAAAATTCTACGGATTTGCAATCATATGATAATACTGATGAATTATCCCAAAATACAAATAATTCTGTTGATTTAACGGTTGAAAATGTTCCCGTTGATGACAATTTGGTTGATTCTTTATCAAATTTAAATGATATTACTGAACAACAATGTGATAATAATTCCGAAAAAGAATCGGATTGTCCTGAATTACAATCAATTGGTCTTGTTTCAAATCTTAAAAGTACTTTGATTGAAGACACGGACAAGGGGAAAAAACTTACTCCAAGTGCTATAATACTATTAGTGGTATTGGCTTTATTTGTTGTTTTTATGGCAAATATTTTATGGAGTATTAATGACGCTATACAAATTAATCCGGAAATGACAAATGAGAATGCTTTAATTAATATTCCTCAAGATAATCAGGACGGTGCTTATACACAGGCTCCTGAGTCTCAGCAAAAAGATGATGATACTTTGCAAACTGAGCAAAAAGATGTTCCTGCATATGCGGAGCTTCCTCAACAAATAGAAGAACCGCCTCTTGTTCCTATTGAAGAAATCAGGCAAATGGAACAACAGTTTCCCGAACCGGAAATACCTACTCCTCAAGAAATTACTGAAGAATCAGATTTTGAATCATAATCTTTTTTGTACTCTTTATGTAATTTTTTAGTGACAAAATTTGCTGCAATATAATAAAATAACGTTAAAAAGATTAGCCATACTATTTCACCTCTAACTTGCCATAGAGTTGCTCCTTGAATGTTTATTTTTGTTATTCCTTCTATTGCTTTTGTCGCAGGAATGAATAATGAGGCCACATTTATTATCTGCGGAATGGATTCTTTTGCCCATATAAGTCCGGGAAGAAAAATAAATATTAATGATGTTACAACTAAAATCATTAATGATGATTCTCTGGTTCTGAATGTATATGAAATAACTTGTGTAAAAAATACACAAGAATATAACATTAATAAATATAATACTATTAGTGGTAATATATTGTATGACATTGGATACTTGCAAAGAGCAGGGCATATCAGGAAAATAAACATTCCGTATAAAGTGTATAGCAATACATAAAAAGTTGCTCGTGCAAGTAATGTTATCGGTATTTCTTTATCTCTTGTACAATAACGGCTTCTTTTCTCATTTCTTGTTCCTTGTAACATTCCTAATGCTACTATTAGTGTTTGATGTAGAATTACAATTAAAATTACAGGATATATATATGTTTCATAGCCACCTGCCGGATTATATAGCGGAACTTGGGCAAAAATAAAAGGTTGTGAAATCGCTTTTGCTGTTTGTTTTGTCATTCCTGCTTTTGTTAGTCGCTTCACTTCTATTTCTGTTCCTGTTTCAAGTGCTGTTTGCATTACTCCTGCATAAACTGCTTTATATATAATCATATAAGATGAATCTATATAAACTGCTATTTTCGCTTGCTTGTTTTGATATATGTCCTTTTGAAAATCTTTGGGTATAATTGCAAATCCTGAGATTTTGTTTTTATAAAAGTCCTTTTCAACTTCACTTTTTGAGGAATATTTTTTTACTATTTTTACATAATCGGTTGTGTTTAAATTTCTGATAAATTCTTTGGAAGTATTTGTTGCATCAAAATCAACTATTCCTATAGGTACTTCTTTTATTACTTCTTTAGAATATGGTATGGAATAAAATAAGGAGTAACAAATTACCCCGATAACCATGACTAAAATCATTCCCTTATCATTTTTAAAAGTTATAAATTCATTTTTTATAATTTCAAAAAAACTTTTCATGACTGATACCATCTATTCTCATCATATGCCAACTTTTTTAATCTCTTTAAAGCTAAAATTCCGATTATTGTCAAAATAAGAAAGCCCATAAAATATTTTATATCATATATTATCGGAATTTTTCTGAAGGTTTGGTTTATCATAATTTTTATCCAATATGTTGAAGGTATTGTTGCACTATAAATTTTTGCTAATATTGGCATTGACATCGTTGGAAACGTTACCCCTGCAAATGCAAATCCCATTGCTACATAGAATGCAGAATTACTTAAGCAATATCTTAAATTTCCGTTTATTGATATAAATATTGCCCCAACAAAAAAACAAGCAATGCTAAAGCCCAATGTCGCCATCAGTGCTCCTATTCGATTTCCGTAAAATGGCACGTCAAAAAGAACAAAATATACTACACTTAATAATATAAATACTATCAAAAATATTATCAGATAAGGTGTCCATTTACCCATTATTCCTACAAATATGGAATCGTTTGCTTTCGATAACCAGTCTTTCGTCGTCCCATCTTTAAATTCTGTTCCTATTGAATATACCGATATCATTACCATATTGATTTGTAAAATATGACCAAATGCTATAAATGCAAGAAAGTATAGATAATTAAAATATGGGTTTGCATTAATGTTATCTACAACAACAATCGGATTTGCTTGTGAAATAGCAACGTCGTACGGTAGTCCCTTTTTATTCCTGATTTTTGCATCAATTCCGACTACCATACTCTGCAACATTGCCGATATGTCTTTTGTAATAATTCCGCCAATTAAAATTCTTTGATTATTGTAGTAATACATCAGTGTCGGTTGTTTTAATTTATAAATATCTCTTTGAAAATCTTTAGGAATTGCAATAAATCCGTATATTTTTCCTTCCGTTAATAAGTCTTGACCTTCTTTTAAACTGTTAACTCTGTATTTTATGCTACAAGATGGCAGAGCTTTTGTATTCCTTATAAATAATCTCGAAAGTTCTGTATTATCCGCATCATATACCGCTATGGGCAAATTTGTCGGCGATCCTTTTCCAAAAATTAAGCATATTAATAAACACATAAAAATGGGGATTACAAATGATACTGTCCAAATTAAAGGATCACTTATTATTCTCTTGATTTCCCTTTTTACAACATCTTTATATGACATTATTTTAATTTTTTCCAGTCAAATATTGCACTCATTCCGGCTCTAAGGTCTTTCTGCGGTGTTGTCGGAACTGCTCGAACTTCAAATGTCTTCATGTCAAAATCTCCTTTTGCCTTTGTCGCTCTCCAGTTCGCAAAATTTCCCATTACTGATATGTAATTTACTTTTACTTTAATCGGATTTTCTCCTATTGCAGGAATGTTAACTTCAAATTCTTTTCCGTTTTTTATTTTTGAAAGTAAATCTTCTCTTAAATTGAATGTTATCCAACAATCTTTGTTATCAACTACAGTAATAATCGGTGCTCCTGCTCCGACCAGTTCTCCTTCTTCTACGGAAATTTCAGTAACTATTCCTTCTATTGGTGAAACTATCTTGTTCTCTTTCAAAAAAGAATTTACTTCCGCATTTGCCCCTTTTGCCTTCCTTACATTTGCTGCTGCCGATAATTTATCCTCTTCCTGCGCACCGTTTACTAACATTGTATATTGCTCTTTTGCCGCCTGATATTTTGCTGTTGCTTCATCTAATTTCTGCGTCGCAATTACTCCTTCTTTATGTAAACGTGTCATTCTTTCATATGTCTTTTTCGCTATCTCAAAGTTCGCTTTTGCTATTCCTATTTGTTCTCCTCTTGTTCCGTTATTGATTTTTGTTTGTTGAGCCATTGCCAGTGCTAACATTGCATCTGCTTGCTCCGCTTTTGCGTCAATCTCAGGTGTGTCCAATTCGGCTAAAATATCTCCTTTTTGTACTGTTGCTCCTTCTTCTACGTTTATTTTTAATACTCGCCCTGCAACTTTCGATGACAAATCAACCGTCTTTGTTTCAACTTCCCCCTGCAAAATCAAGGTGTTTGACTCTCTATATGCATATATCCCGCCAATTGTGAATAATAACAGTATTAATATCAATATTATAATTATGTTTCTTCTGCTCACTTTTTCCTCACATGTCCGTTTCCGTTGACTTTGATATATAATTTATAAACTCATCAGCATCGCCGTTCGTTCTTAATAAGTCGGCAAGCGTTACATCATAGTTATAAATTGAATTTAATCTTTCTATTTTAACCTTTAAAAGCATCATTTGTGCATCTGTTACCTGTAATGAAGTTCCAAATCCTTCCTTGAAGGAAAGATTGGCTACCCTGTATGATTCCTCTGCTCTTTCTATGGATTTCTCCGCAAAATCATACTTCTCCTTATGTTTCATAAGTTCTTGGTATTGTTTCATCACTAAACATTCTATGTCATATCTTGCATTCTCCAGTTCGTAATCTACGCTCTTTCGTTCCGACTTTGCCGCTTGAACTTGATTAGTTCTGGCAAATCCGTCAAACAACAATAAATTTGCACTTCCTCCAACTGCTGATCTCGGTACCGTTTCCGATAAATTATTCGCTCCGGTTATGTTATACGCAAATAATGATATATTTGGCATATATTCTGCTACTTTTGCATGATATTTTGCGTCTATAATCTTTCGCTTTTCTTCTATTTGTTTTAATTTGGGATTGTTCTTTAATGCATTTTCTTTCATCTCTTCTACATTAACGCTCGTTTCGTCAAATACAAAAAGTAAAGAAATCGGCTCTATGTTAACTCCTTTTAAATTTACTCCTTTTTCCTTGATTAATGCTTTTAATCCTTCTTCTATAATTTTTATATCTCGTAATGATGCCTTATAATCTCTCTTTGCCTCTGCGTATGCAACTTCGGCATGCAATCGCTCTGCTTTTGATATTATTCCTTCTCTCTCCAATAGTTTTGCATCTTTTAAATGATTTTCCATACATTTTTCATTCTCTCTGCGAACTTCTGCAATATCTCTTGCTAACCTCAATCCATAATATCTTTGCGCAAGTTCTAGCGTCAATTTATCCTTTATTTCTCTGTATTTTTCATTTGATTTTTCATATTTTGCTCGAGCTATTGCGTGATTTGATATTATTTTACCTCCGGTAAATATATTCCATACTATACCTCCTCCAACCGTAAATACATTTCTATCTTGTATATGAGATGTTATGGATACAGGCATTCCCATTACTTTATCCTTTGTCGTTAAATTCATCTCTTCGCCAAAATGTAAATATGTTGAATTTAGTACAACCTTTGGTGAAAATTCTCCAAGAGCTGCTTTCTTTTCAAATTTTGTCTTGTTGATAATTTCATTATGCGATTTTAATTCGTTATTATTCTCTAACATTAATTCATATGCTTGTTCAAAACTAAGATTAACAGTTCGCTCTTCTTCCATATCCTCGGCATATACATAATTACAAGAGAAAATTAAAATTATTACCGCTATAATCTTTTTCATTTTTCCCCCATAAAACTAAAAAATCTGTTTAATATTTCTTCCTTTTTTTCTTCAAAATTATCTTCTTCGGATATGAATTGTATATATGTGTTTATAATATTGTCAAAAATATATGCAAATAATAATGATTCCTCTTCTTTCATCGATCTGATTTCTGTTATGAAGCATGACATCTTCTTAATAACCTTTATCATTGGGTGTTCTTGTCCTCTTGAAATGTCTTTTAACGATAAAAGATTGTTCTTCATATATCCCTGAATAGCCGATTTGTTAAGTTCAAAATATCTAAACTTTAAATCTACACACAATGATAATTTCTCTTTTGGGTCTGTTAAATGCTTGCTGTCCTCTAAGAGTTTTTCATAACCTTCGTCTATAATCGTTGATAACCACGCTAAAAATAAACCTTCTTTTGATTTGAAGTAACCATAAATAGTTCCAACTCCAATACTCAATTCTTTTGCTATTTTATCTATCTGCGTTCCTTCGTATCCATAGTTGGTAAAATATTCATTTGCAATTTGTAATATGTATTGCTTCTTTAATTCATCGACTTTTTCATTTAAATTTATCATATCAGAATGATATTCTAAATTAGAATAATATTCTAGATACAAAACATTATTCTTTACATAAGTATATATTCTGATAAAAATCTTTAGTCTTGTTTTTCCTTATTCAACAGAAATAATGTCATTGTAAAATATAATATTAATTTTTGTTAATATTACTAAAAAATACTCATTTGAAAAGATGCCTGATTATTGAGTTTAGAAATGGTATTTATTACACCTGTTATTTTTTGTATTTCAATGATAATGCACACTTGAAGGTGTTTTGAAAATATGTTACAATTGTAGTAGAGGAACAAATCCTCGAAAAGGGCAGGTTCCTCTAAAGGAATATTATGAACGTGCTGTTGTCCGAGTACCCAATAGGTATACAAAAAATAGCCGTCCAAGTTTTAATCGCAATTTTTGTCACGGTTATTTTTTTAGGGGAAGGTTTATGCTTTTGGGGAAAAACGGAGTCTGCTGTTGTGTCATCGCCTATTTATGGCTCTGATTTGCAAATTCAAAATGAAAACAGTTACAAAACATCTGTTAAAGATGTTCGCATGAAGTTGTGGAAAATTTCTTTATCCAGACGATATGGAAATTCAAATAAACATTTTATAAAAGAAGGTGTTGTTCACATTAAAAAGACAAAGTATTTAAGTGGTAATCCAATTCGTTTAAATATTATAGAAATAAATCCGTCTATCAATCCAAATGTCAAAATAATGCCTATTATGGCAGGTAATGAATTGGCGAAAAAATCGACGGTTACTTCAATGTCGAGAAAAAATAATGCATTTGCTGCGATAAATGGTTCCTTTTTTAAGCCGCAAACAGGAGTTCCGCTTGGTATATTAATGGTTAACAAGAAAATTTTAACCGGTCCTATACATGATAGAGTTGCTCTGGGAATTACAGATAATGGTTTCAAAATGGAAAGAGTTTCGTTGAATGCTAAATTAAATTATCTTGGTAGAGAATTAAAAGTCAATAACATTAATCAACCAAGAACACTTTGTACAGATGTTTTAATTTATACGCCGGAATGGGGTACAATATCGCCGTCAACACCGAAATACGGTATTCAGGTTGCGGTTCGGGAAGGAAAAATCGTTGAAAAATCTTCCTATCCGATAAAAATTCCTAAAAATGGATTTGTAATTTCTGCTCCATTGAGTAAAATTTCAGATTTTTTAGCAGAGGAAAGTGCAAAAACAAAAATAATAAATAAAATTTCTTCTCCTCAAATTTATCTTGATGTTAAAACAAATCCCGATTGGGACGATGTCAATCATATTATAGGAGGAGGCCCGTTTCTCGTCAAAGATGGAAATTTATATGTTGATTATATTGAAGAAAAATTCAAGCCCATCGCAGGAAGAAATCCAAGAACTGCAATCGGTTATACAAAAGAAGGCAATTTTATTATGGTAACAATTGACGGTAGAGAACAAAAATCGGTTGGAGCAGGGCTTTTCGAGTTGGCAAAAGTTATGAAGAGTTTTGAATGTGAATATGCAATGAACTTAGATGGTGGCGGTTCAAGTACAATGCAAATTAATGGTCAGGTAGTAAATGTTCCGTCTGTAAAAGGAGGAATTGCGGTTAGTAATTCACTTGCTCTTGTCGAGTCGCAATCAGTTCCTGATAGCGTAATTGCATCTGCTGAAAAATAAAATTTTACAAAAAAAAGGACCGTAATTACGGTCACTTTAGGAGTTCCCAAATCTCCTTCGAGTCTTGCTCGATTGATTATTAAGTCTTTACTATTAAAACAAAATCGCTGTCATTTGTGAACATTTTTTTAGATATTTTTTTTGTTTAATTTGAAAAAATACTCAACATTCAAGTATATTAATAAATTTGTTGAGTATCTGTTTTTAATATTTCTTAATAAAAATGTATAATTTTGCTAATTAGTTAAAATAATCACGAAAAATTTGTTTATTTGTGAAATTAATTATTAAAATTATCGTAGTTGACATGCTCAAAATATTTTATTCTATTCAAAGGCCAAAAGCGAAATTTTGCCCGACCGATAAATCTGTCTTGAGATAGAAGTCCCCAATAACGTCCATCCTCAGAGTTTCCTCGATTATCACCGAGCATAAGATATTGATTGTCAGGTATAATTGCGGGCCCACAATTCATTTCCGGTTTGCATTCCGAGTAATCACTTTTAACGTAATATTCTTCAAGCAATTTATCATTAATATAAACGTGATAGATACCGTCTTTATTGGGTTTTATTTCATATTTATCACCGGGAAGACCTACGACACGTTTTATGAAGGCTATATCTTCGCAAAAGAAGCCTGTAAGTCTTTTAAACATTGTCCAAGCATCGTATTTAAGTTCTGTTGACGGAGGGTAAAAAATCATTATATCGCCTCTATCGGGAGTTTTATAAAATCTTGATACTCTTTCAACAAAAATTCTGTCTTTTATGTCTAAAGTCGGATACATAGAGAGAGAAGGAATCCACCTAATTTCTCCCAAGAAAAATCTGATTATAATAACGGCAACAACTACAAAAACTACGGTATCAACAGTTTCTTTTAAAAAATCAATAATTTTTTTTTTGTTAATATTCATTTTAATTCTTTCTAATATTTTTGCATAAAATTTTTAATGCATTTGTATATTGATTATCAGCAAAATCTTTTAGTAAATCAAGTGCTGCATTAGCGTAATTTTTGCACAAATCTGCTGATTTTTTTAGATATAGAGAATTTTCCAAATCAGAAATTGAAATTTTTGAATAATCAGTAATATTTTTTTCATTAGCATATAAAATCATTGGGAGTGTACAAATCCCGTTATTAAAATCGGAGTAAATAGGCTTATTGGAATAAGAGGAGTAAAAATTGTCAATATCATCATTAAGTTGAAATGCGATACCAAAATTTTTGCCAAAATTTTTGGCGAAATCATAATATTCTGATTGATTTTCCGCTGCAAAAACCGAGAAGAGAGATGTTTTAAACAATTCTGCAGTTTTAAGTTCTGATTTATTCAAATATTTTTCTAAAGAAATAATTTTATTTTTGTTTTCAAATTGATAAATTTCTCCATTGCAGAGTTTTGAAAACATTTTAATAAAATTATTCATAACAAGTTCATTTTTAAGTATAAACAATTCTTTTAACACAATTGAGATTAAAAAATCGCCCGCAATAACCGCAACAGAGTTTCCAAAGTCAGAATTAAAACTGGATTTTCCTCTTCTTAAGTTAGAATTGTCAATAATATCATCATGAATTAAAGAAGCATTATGAATAATCTCAGAAATAGCACAAATAGAGAGTTGTTTAACGGTTGGTTTATGCCCTAGAGCTTTTATGGCTAAAATAGCGATAGTAGAGCGAAGTTTTTTAGAACCGTTTAAAATGTAATTTTGAAAATAATTGGTTAAGTAGTTTTGATTATTTGTTAAAATTTTTTGAATATAATTGTCAACGTCAAGAAGTTCAGAATTGATTATGTCAGTTGGTTTTTGATACATGTAAGACCTTCCGGTTAAATAGAAATAATAAATTAATTATAACATATCTTAAATTTTTTTAATTATCCGCTTGTAATTTTTTTTTTCGCATGTATAATAAAGACACGAAGCATAGAAGCGGGGGTAATTCAGTGGTAGAATGCCTCCTTGCCAAGGAGGATGTCGCGAGTTCGAGCCTCGTCTCCCGCTCCATAATTAACAAAAGATTGAAGTGAGCATTATGCTTGCTTTTTTTGTCCAAGTATATTTTTCGTTTGTTTTATATGCTGTTATGTGTCAGGAATTTCGACATAAAGTATCGCAAGTTTGACATGCAAGTCGGAAGTTTGTTGTAAACTTGTAATATGGATAAATTTTATTATAAATC
>CAZKAS010000032.1:0-21303 GCA_964550875.1 uncultured Muribaculaceae bacterium
TTCTCTCCTTTTCTGTATATAAAAACAATTTAACGAAAATAATTAAAAACTATTTACCTTTTTGTATATTTCGTAATAATTTTTTCTCATCTGTTTCTAAATAAAAAATAGCCTGAAATTTTTTCAGACTATTTTTTAAAAACGAACAAATTTAAATTATTTCATTTTTTAGATTTCTTTTTTGAACCTGATGGAACGTAGAGCCTTGTATTTGAATTCATTGGAACTCTCTTTATACTTTTTACCGAATCCATTGCCATAAGTTGATTTATAACATAATTTAACTTTTCTATAGAACTTACTTCAAGACCAAGTTCAATTATTCCTATCTTTTTACTGGGATTTGATTTTACGTTTGCATAATTTATGTTTGTATCGCAATCTGTAATTTTCATCAAGATATCTTTTAACATTCCTATTTTATCATCAACATCAATTCTTATTGATGAAATATAGGTCTTTTTACCAAGATTGACTATATCAGGATTCCAAGAAATTTCCAAAAGTCTTTCAGGCTGAACCATTTCAAGAGATTTGCAATCCTGTCTGTGTACTGAAATGCCTTTTCCTCGTGTAACCACTCCGACTATAGGTTCTCCGGGAAGAGGTAAACAGCATTTTGCAAGTTGGTACATTAAATCTTCCAGACCAATGATTTCCTGTTTGCAAGAATGAATTTTATTATGTGACATAAATTGTGACAAATCGTCATTCTTTTGAACATCGAGTTTTAGTCTATTCATCACTTTTATTGCAGAAATTTCTCCATTTCCCAAAAGTGCCAATAAGTCATCAATTGATGTTAAATTCATTGTTTTTGCAATGTTTAAAAGTTCTCCGCTTTTAACAACCTCATCATAAACAGCCTTTGTAAGTTCTGCTTCCATAAGACTTTTCCCGAGAACAATATACTCATCTCGTTTATGCTTTCTAAACCATTGACGAATTTTAGATTGAGCTTGCCTTGTAACAACGAAATTTAACCAATGCATTTTAGGTTCGGACTTCTTTGTTGTCGTGATTTCTACAATATCTCCATTTTTGAGTTTTGTATCCAATTGACCTATTCTTCCGTTTATCAAACAACCTGTCGTTTTATATCCAACGTCTGT
Organism: uncultured Muribaculaceae bacterium; assembly: GCA_964550875.1. Classification (GTDB taxonomy): domain Bacteria; phylum Cyanobacteriota; class Vampirovibrionia; order Gastranaerophilales; family Gastranaerophilaceae; genus RUG841. The sequence continues at coordinate 1,113 of CAZKAS010000032.1, forward strand.
ATGTATTCTAAATGCAAAATCAATTGGCGTCGCTCCTAATGGTAAATCAAAAACATCTCCTTTAGGGGTAAAAACAAAAACTTGATTTGTAAACAAATCCATCTTTACGTGTTCTACAAAATCTTCTGCTCCTGAACTTTCTTGCTCAAGTTCAAGCATTTTACGCATAAATGTATATTGTAAATCAGTAGTCGAATCAGCCTTAACAGAACCTGATTCTTTGTATCTCCAATGCGCTGCAACACCATATTCCGCAATATGGTGCATTTCTTTTGTTCTAATCTGGACTTCAAGCGGTTTTTGACGAGGTCCCAGTACCGATGTGTGTAAAGACTTATAACCATTTCCCTTCGGCATTGCTATATAATCTTTAAATCGCCCGGGAATAGGCTTAAAGTGAGAGTGAATAAGACCTAAAACTTCATAACATTCTCGTACATTATTGACAATAATACGAACTGCTGTGACGTCATATAAATCATGAAATGCAATATTTAAGCGTTTCATTTTTTTATATATGCTGTAATAATGTTTTGCTCTGCCTGTTATTTCCGCTTCAATTTTATTTTGTTTCAAGTTTGCTGCAATCGTATCTATCAGCATATTTACCGTTTGCTCTCGCTCTATTTTCTTTTGAGCAACAAGTTGAGCAATTTCAAAATATTTATCCGGTAATAAATATCGCAGTGACAAATCTTCTAATTCTGATTTGATTTTTCCGATACCAAGTCTACCTGCCAACGGAGCAAAAATATCCAATGTTTCCTGCGCAATCCGCTGCTGTTTTGCCGGTGCCATATAATTTAATGTTCGCATATTGTGAAGTCTGTCAGCAAGTTTGAGAAAAATAACCCGAACATCTTTTGCCATAGCAACAAACATTTTCCGAAAACTTTCTGCCTGTCGTTCCTCTTTTGACTTGAATTGATATTTATTTAATTTCGTTACACCTTCAACTAAATTTTTTACATCTTCTCCAAATAGTTCTTCTATTTGTTCGGGCGTTGTTTCCGTATCTTCTATAACATCATGCAAAAATGCTGCCATAATTAAATGTTTATCTACCCGCAAATCCGTCAAAATTCTCGCTACTTCGCAAGGGTGTATGATATACGGCTCTTCACTTACTCGATATTGCCCTTCATGTAATTTCTTTGCAAATTCATAAGATTTATAAATCTCTTCTATTTCTTCTTGGGAGCGTCCTTGTTCAATTAAAGCTTCTTTTATTTTTGCAATTATTGTTTGTTCGTTCATTTTTTAATCCTCAATCGTATTGTATAATATTTCAACTCTTTTTTCCACTCTTTATAAAAATTGTTATTTTGTTTATAATGAATAAAAAAGTGTTTTATGGATAAAAATATACCCAATTGTATTAAAAATACAGAAAATGACGTCATTCTATCTGTCAGATTAACACCTAATTCGTCAAAAAATGATTTTGTCGGATATTGTGATGAATATATTAAAATAAAAGTTTCTGCCCCTCCTAATGAAAATAAAGCAAATAAAAAACTTTTAGCCTTTTTATCAGATACTTTCAACCTCTCTAAATCAAACGTTGAACTTATTTCCGGTGATAAATCAAGACTTAAAAAAATTCTCTTAAAAAACATTGACGTAGAAATTGTGAAACAAAAAATTTTTCTTTATGATAAAATTAATACATAAATACAATTTATGGAGTTAAAAATGCTTACATTACTTTGGATAATTCAAATTATATCTGCAATTCTGCTTATAATCTTGGTTTTAATACATTCTCCAAAAGGCGATGGCTTAGGTGCTATGGGGGGTATGGCTAATATTTTTTCTTCTCAAAAAAGTGCGGAATCCGGTTTAAATAAATTGACAGCAAATGTTGCCCTTATTTTTGTTGTTACATCTCTATTTACTGGATTTCAAATTGTTAAATTACCTTTGACTGTTATTTTGATTCTCTTAATACCGGTCGTTGCACTCTTTATTTGGGTTAACAGAAAATAAATTCATTTCATAAAAATGAAACGAGAATCCGTTTTTATGGTTTCTCGTTTTATTTTGCCAAAATTACTATTTATTAATAAAACTTACTTGCCTGTAGAACCGAAACCGCCTTCTCCTCTTTCTGAATCGGCAAGTTCTTCCTGAACTACAATTTTTGCTTGTTCAACTTTACAAATAACCATTTGCGCAATTCTGTCATCAGGTAAAATTGTGTATGCCTCATTCGATAAATTAACCAATGGTACACATAACTCTCCCCTATAATCCGAATCAACAGTACCTATTGCATTTATCAATGTAATCCCGTGCTTGATTGACAAACCGGATCTCGCTCTGACTTGAGCTTCGTATCCTTTGGGTAATTCTATTTTTATACCTGTAGGAATTAAACGTCTTTCCAATGGTTCAAGCGTAATTGGTGATTCTATTGCCGCAGACAAATCCATTCCTGACGCTCCTTCCGTCTTATATTCGGGAAGTACTCTGTTATGTTCTAATTTCAAAACTTTTAATTCTACCATGATTATTGTGCCTCTCTTAATGAAAATATTTCTTGATTATTTGAAACATTTAAATTCTTAGATAAATTATATACTCCTTTTGAAGCAAGTCTATATGTTTGTTTTGGACTGCATTCATAGGTATCTCTCAATGCCTGTGTACATATAAATTCATTTTTTAAACTTAATTTATTAATTGTGTCAAGAATACCTAATTTATCTCTTAAATCGTCACTTGCCATTATCGTGTTCAAACCTACTAAAAAGTCGATTCTCAATGTCGGACGCGTAAATTCCTTTGACAAGGAATTTAATGTTTCCCTCGTATAAAAAATGAAATCATCAAAATATGAAATATTTTTATAAACTAAAAATAATTTCTTTTTATAATAACCTTTTTGTAGTACCTGATTAAGGTTAAGATTTTGAAGAAGTGCAGTAAAAAATTTATTCTTAATTTTTGCAACCTCTTCAGGAGAAAGTAATTCTTCTTGAATAAAGCCTGAAACTTGCTTAATATCTATATCTAATAAAAATATGAAACCTGAATCGCTACTCTTTTTAACATTACTCTTTGTTTTTACATTGGTCTTTTTTACAGCCATCGCACGTTTCTTTGCACGTTCAAGCCTTTTAGCATCTTCGATTTTTGCTTGTTCTTCTATTTCAGCAAGGTATTCCGCTACTGATTTCAATATTACAGTCATAATTATAAGACAAATTGCGCAAACTACTCCGGTAAAATCCGTATCATCTTTTCCTTCTATCGGTTTGTATTTATAAAAAAGATTAACAATATTCCATGCCGGTTTGAATACCAAATACCAACCCACCTCTAAATTAACAACTTTTGCCGTATATGCAAGCCAAAATAACAAATTTGCTGAACCATACAAACCCAAAAAAACTTGAATAGCCTTAACAATATTTTTAAGCATAGCAAATGTTTTGGCAGTTTGTTTTGTTTTTACTGTCGGTGCACTTTGCCGTTTCTTTATTGTTGATTTAGGTCTTACAGACGCATTCGCCATTTATTTTCTTTCATTGTTAAGAACTGTGCCTGTATAGATTTTACAATGGTCTTTGAAAGACTACTTCGATATTTCTGAATTTTCTTTGATTTTGTCTGCCTTTCTAAACCAATAGTAAACTGCACGCATCAAGCGTGATGGATTGTGTCTGACGTATCCCGAACTGTCGTTATCCGTCAATCTGTACTCGAATACATTTACTCCGAGTTTCTTTAACTCTTCATAATCCGCTAAAACAGGATATGAATTTTCTGCCTTATATTTTTCCAGTGCTTCTTCCGGAAAATAATTATTTACAAGAACTGTATCTATAATTTTTCTGTTCTCTACGTGATTTAAAATTGTTTTAACGTGGTCAGAAACAGAAAATCCGTCTGTTTCTCCGGGTTGCGTCATTACGTTACAGATGTATAATTTTTTAGCATTTGATTTTTCAATTTCTTCTGCTATTTCTTTAATTAAAAGATTTGGTATAACACTTGTATAAAGACTTCCCGGCCCCATAATAATTAATTCCGCTTCTCTTATTGCGGTTAATACATCATCTAAAGGCAAACAATGCTCCGGATCCGTGAATAATCTTTTGATTTTCTTTCCCGACTCAGGAATAACGGATTCTCCCTTAATAACAGTGCCATCTTCCATTTCTGCTACTAATTTCATGTCGTCTAACGTTGACGGTAAAACTCGACCTCTAATAGCAAGTACTTTTGAAGATTCAATAACAGCTTTGTACATATCGCCTGTTATTTCACACATTGCGGTGATAAACAAATTACCAAAACTGTGTCCGCCTAATTCTGATATGTTTTTGTTAAATCTGTATTGAAACAGTTTTGTTACTAAATCATCATCATCAGCAAGTGCTGCAATGCAATTTCTAATATCTCCGGGGGGCAAAACACCCATTTCTTCCCTTAAACGACCTGAACTACCTCCGTCATCACCGACTGTAACAACTGCCGTAATATTGTTTGTAATCTTTTTTATCCCCTTAAGCATTGTGGATAAACCTGTTCCTCCACCAATTGCTACAATTTTGGGTCCATTATTAAGTTTCCTTTTTGCAACTAAATTATTTAAGAAATTTGCTCGTGTATTATCATCTGTTGCATTTAAAACCGTATCATTTGAAATTGTCCAGCCCTTTATAAAGGCATAAGCTCCTAATATGATTAAAACGGCTCCTATCAATCTCGCCAACGTCCAATTTGCATCAAGTATTCTCATTGCAAAACTAATCAAATGATATATCGGCTTAAAATCAAAAATTACGCAAAGACCAACTAAAGCGAATAAAATACCTATAATTTGAACTGAAAACCATCTCTTCAAATTCAATCCCGGTAAAAATATTGCTGCTCCTTTAGGAACCATTTTCTTAAAAAATTTCAATATCATATTAAACTAATGTTTCACTCCAACCTGAAAGACACGCTTTGTTATAATTATAAGGTGTCGGAATAACAATTTCTCTTGCTTTTTCTAATAATTCTACAGTTTTTACATCTTTAGAATTAAAGTGAATAGAATCACACTTCATTTCTAAAAACTCACCACCGGCTATTTTAATTTTACCTGAATACATGACTGTTCTTATTCTGTTTAACATAACTTGCATGTCAAGAGGCTTAGTCGGCTCAGAGATACTACCATCTGCATCGTAGTATTTATCAATAAACATTTCACGAGCGATATGAAGATTTGTTTCTGCCTCAACCATATCTGCAATTTCTCCGCAAGGAAGATACAAAACACCCCATTTATCCCATTTTTGAACCGCTTTTGCAACATTTAGTGCAAAATCATAATCTTCTGCTGCCCTTGCATACATCGCACCATGTAAACGAACGTGTTCTACTGAGAGTGAATAAGACTCAGCAAATGAAGAAACCGCTCCTACCTGATAAAGAACCGTCGCCTCAATTTCATCTTCATCTAACTCCATTGGTCGATATCCAAATCCGTGAATATCTTGATATCCGATATGTGCACCTATTGCAAGATTATTTTCTTTGCAAAAAATTAATGTATCTTTGATTGTCAAAGGATCTCCAGCATGAAATCCGCAAGAAACATTAACCGAGCTTACTTTTGAAATAACGTCCTTTTCCGCTTCATTTTGAAAAACTCCAAAACTTTGGGCTGCATCTGCGTTAAAATCAATTCTTTCCAGTTTATTTGCCATAATTTTATTTTATCCGTTTAAATATTATTTATCAGAGGAATAAAAACCCCTGTTTATATTATATAACAATATTTCAGATAGTCTATATCATTTTTTTAAATGAGTTTATTTGACTTTACAAAAAAAATCGTTAAAACAACCCATGAGAGAAAAAACTCATTCATTTGAATGTACTAAGAGAAAGAAAATTATATGATAATTCTTATGTGAATGTAGATAAAGGGGAATGTTATGCCTTTCAGGTATAGGCTCCAAAAGGCATTAGATTTCAGAATAAGGGCAAAAGACCAACAATTACAAGTTGTAATACTTGCTCAACAGGAAGTCTACAAAGTCGAAGGAATGATTGAACTTAACAACCGTGAAATCGACACAACAAAATCAAATATGAGAAGAGCAGATGCTTTTATGCTTGAAACGTATGATAGATTTCTAAAATCTTTATACGAAAAGGGAACCTTACTTGAAGAAGAAAAACAAAAAGCATTAGAAGTTCTTGCAGAGGAAAAGAAAAAATTAACACAAGCGGAAAAAGATGTAAAAGTACTTGAAAAGCATAAAGAAAGAATGCTTGAAATATATAAGGAAGAAGAAAAAGCAGCAGAATTAAAAAGATTATCTGAAGTAGCAGTCCAAAGATTTTTTGCCAGACACCGAGAAGAGCAAGAAGAACTTGAAAGAGAAGCAAAAAGGAATAAAAACAAGTGAAAATAGAAACATTAACTCCATCAGACAATTCAATAACTAAAAAAATCGAAAAATTGTTAAAACGTGAAGACGGAATATTATTTTCAGATATTCTGTCAGAAGGAAATTGGTTTAACAATTATCTTAATTTTGATGTAGATGGAAATAATGACATGCAAAGTTTGATTTCATCAATTTCTGATTTTAGTGCAAGCGACATAAAGCCATCATATAAATATGACTGCATGAGTATAGATAGAGATGATGCAATGTTTTTTGCAAATGCAGTTAAAAACGGAAATTGCGGATTTTCGGTAAACGGGCAAATTTTGATGGAACAAATGGCATCATCTTCCAAAGAAGTCGGAGCCGTGTATAAAAGTGCAGAAGTATCAAAAACACTTATGAACATGATAGAAAATGCTCAATCTACGCAAAAACCTGTAAGAATTGATTTTGGCAATGATATATCGGCAATTATTCGAGTTAGTACAGATGGGAAAATAAGTGCGCAATTTTTGCCAACAAACGAAGCCGCTGAAGATTTTTTAAGAAGTAATATTTCATATCTTCAACAAACATTTGAGGAGCAAGAAATTCCATACAATGATTTATCATACAAATCAAGACAACAAAAGCAACAAAATCAAGAACAAAACCAAAACAAAAGAGGATTTAAGCAGAATAATGATGAAGGAGAATACTAATGAACGATTCGTTTATTAATGCTCTAAACACACAGACAATGACATCTCACTGGATGGACGGTATCGGAGAAAACATGATGAATTGTTATACTCCCGGTTACAGAGAAAACAAAGTCAATTTTAAGACTTATATGGGCGGAGTAGATCCGGATTCTGTATATAAAAGTTCCAGTCAAGGAAAATCGACCCCCGGAACATCTGATGAAAACGTTTATCTTGAAGGAAAAGGTTTCTTTGTAATTAGAGATTCCGGTGGGAAAATTGCATATACAAGATTAGGCGAATTTAAATTTGACGGAGAAGGTGTTTACAAAACATCTGACGGAAAAAGAGTTCAAGGATATATTTTGAACGACAAAGGTGAAATAATGCAAGGTACAAAGCCAATGGATGCAGATATTTTCACAGAAGCAACAATTAACGGCGGCAGCGTTCAAATTCCGACAACCGATATAAAGCTTTGGATTGATCCCGGAAATGGTAAATATCTTGGAAAGTATGACGAATTTAAAGTCGAAGGTGACGGCATAGTATATGGAAAAGCAGAAAACGGAAAGGTTAAAACTCCGTTATATAAAATCGCTATCATGAATTTCCACAATCCTGCAGAATTATTTGAAATAAAACCTTTGCAATTTATTGAAACAGAAGAATCAGGGAAACCTGTTTGTAGTACGGGAGAAGTCAGGGGAGGATTAATAGAACTTTCCAATTCAAGTTTAGGAAAAAATATTAATACTTATAAAATGGCTCAAACGCAATGGTCAATCACTCAAAATCTGTTAAAAACAAGTAAACAACTGCTACAACAAGCAATGGAATTAATGAGCAGTTAAAAAATTCCTTAAATCCAATCAAATTCCATTCTTACGAGCCGACAATTTGTCGGCTTTTTATTTATTTCATAATTCTTTTGTAGTAAATTTTTGAATTTTCTGTTTTATATTTTTCAAATTCTATATTGTAATCACCCTCAAATTTATTTATTTTATGAGGCAAAAGATTAGAGAATTTGAGATTTTCCGTTTCTTCTTCAGTAAGTTCTTCCGGAGCAAGATTTTCGTCTGTGATAATAGTTTTAACATTTTGAAAATCAGGATAATAAAGTATAAACAATATTGTAGGATAACTACATATAGGCAGGTAAAAATCTTTATAATTTTTAATCGGAATAATTATAGTATCTTGTCCACGTTGTTTGACTATCAACTTTTCGATTTGGTAGGTTTGTAGTCGCCTAAATATATTGAAATCTCGAATTTCTTTATAAATTGAAAAATTTTTGTCCGAAAATTTTAAATTTGTTAGTACAATCAGGACTATTGCCAGTATTTTCAAAAAATATATTTTATTTTCATTCAAAAAAGAAAATGAAGAAATTAAATATCCCAATAGAAAAAAGCTATTTAATAATAATACTATAATGTATGGAATAAAAATTTTCAGTTCCTCAAAATATAAACCGGCATTTAAATTTACAAAGCAAAAAATAAAAAATAAAACAACAATATAAAAGAAAAGAAAACATAGATTACACAATACAATAGATGAAATAAATCTCATATTTTGTTTTTTGTCATTTTTTCTTAAAATTAAAATTAACCCCATCGTCAAAACATTGAGAATTAAAAAAGGTAATAATTTGATATACACTGACAAACAAGATTTAAGATGAAATTTCCAATAGGTAAAGAATATATGTCTGTCATAAACTTCGTGATCAGTAGGATTGATATAATATAAAATAACTGAAAACAAATGAATACAAAACAATGTTAAAAAGAAGTTAAGCCTTTGTTTCATTATATCATTTTTTTTATCCGATTTATAAAAACACATGAACACAAATAGTGTTACAAAGCTAATAAACATTGAAGAAACAACATTTAAAACTTCAACAGTTATACCCGAAAAGAAAGCCGACAAGAGGATTAAAACATATATTGGTTTAGTTGGAATTTTTTCTTTTGTAAAGAAATAAATTATTCCTGATACAAATATTAAAAATGGTATCATAGCGGCAATATATTCCAATACAATAGTTAATTCTTTAAACCAGAAAAAATAAAAACCTCGATTAAAAAGAATAAAAAAAGAAGCAATATACCCGAAAAGCCAAATCCATATATCTTTTTTACTCTTTTTGTCAAAAAATAATAAAAATCCATAAGAAACGATAGAAAATATTGTAATGCATATGAAAATTTTAACCCATATAAATAGAGATAAATTAAAATCAGAAACATGGATATTGAAAAGTACAGGTAATCGTTCCATCAAAAAATTTCCGAACCATGTAGCAATATATCTTCCGTGTTCAGGGTTTAAAAAATTTCTTCCATATAATATCCAAAAATCGTGTCCTTCCAGAGGAGCATATGCAAATAAATAATATATAATTATGACAGGAACAAGAAAAATCGAAACCTGAAGAATACATTGGATTATACTGGGGAAAATATATTTAAACAATTTATTCATGTCGTTCATTATACTATGTTTTAAATAAAATTTTTCATTCAAGTAACAACAATTTTGTTATTATTGCATTTTCGTTACAATATATTTGCTAAATTTTTATTTGGTAATTTTTTTTTATAGTAAATTTTTGAATTTTCTGTTTTATATTTTTCAAATTCTATATTGTAATAACCCTCATATTTATTAATTTTATGTGGCAAAAGATTAGAGAATTTGAGATTTTTCTTTTCTTCTTCAGTAAGTTCTTCAGGAGCAAGATTTTTATCCGTTACAATTGTTTTCACATTTTGAAAATCAGGATAATAAAGAATAAATATTGTATTACAGTAACTACCAAAAGGACTGAAAAACTCTTCATAATTTTTAATCGGAATAATTATAGTATCCTGTCCACGTTGTTTGACTATCGATTTTTCGATTTGATAAATTTGTTGACGTCGCTCTACACCGTTGGCATGTATTTCTTGATAAATTGAAAATTTTTTGTCTATAAACTTAAAATTAGTTAAGATGACAATTACTATTGCCAATATTTTCAAAATATATAGTTTTTTTTCATTCAAAGAAGTATATGAAGATATTAAATATCCTAATAATAGAAAGTTGTTTAACAATAAGACTACGATGTATGGAATAAAGTTTTTATAGTCACCAAAATATAAAGAAGTATTTAAGTGAATGACACATACAATAAGACACATCGCAACGGTGTAAAAGAAAATACAACAAAGATTACTTAATATGATACAAGAAACAAATCGAATGTTTTGAGATTGTTGATTTTTCCTTAAAATTAAAATCAAACCTATTGTTATTAGATTGAGAATGTGAAAAGGTAATAATTTAGACACAAGAATTGAAAAACATTCAAGCATGTGCGATTTCCAATAGACAGATAATATGTATTCCGTTCCAAATTCGTGGTCTGTTGGGTTAATATAATATAAAATAACGGAAAACAAATGAATACAAAACAATGTTAAAAAAAAGTTATGTCGTTGTAGTTTTATAACATTTGTTTTGTCGGACCTAAGAAAATCGATATACACAAATAGTGTCACAAAAGTAATAATCATTAAAGATGGGACATTCAAAACTTCAACTGTTATTCCTGAAAAGAAAGCGGATATCAAAAGTAAAATATATATAGGTTTAGTCGGAAGTTTTTCTTTCGTATAGAAATATATTATACCTATTAAAAATATTAAAAATGGTATTAGAGCGGTAGTATATTCAAAAAAAACTGTTAATTGAGAAATCGAAAAATGGTAGAAACAGGAAGTGAAAAGAATGAAAAAAGAAGCGATATACCCCAAAAGCCAAATCCACACATCTTTTTTGCTTTTTTTGTCAAAAAATAATAAAAACCCATAAGAAATGATGGAAAATATTATGAGGCATATAAAAATTTTAACCCATATAAATAGTGATAAATTTAAATCAAAAACATGAATATTTACGAAAACCGGCAATCGTTCCATCAAAAGATTTCCGAACCAAGTTGCAATATATCTTCCGTGTTCAGGATGAATAAAATTCCTGCCGTATAATATACTAAAATCATGACCTTCCAAAGGAACATACCTAAAAAGGTAATATATAATTACAACAGGAATAAAAAAAATCAAAACCTGAAGTAAAGGTTGAATTATACAAGGAATATTTTTAAATAACCTTCTCATAGTGATTATTATAGCATATATAACGCAAAATAATGGTATTTATTCAAAGAACAATCTTTTATAGTAAACTTTAGAATTTTCTTCTTTTTCTTTTTCAAAGAAAATGTGGTAATCACCTTCAAATTTATTAATTTTATGAGGTAAAAGATTAGAGAAATTTAGATTTGCCTTTTCTTTTTCCGTTAATTCTTCAGGAGCAAGATTTTCATCAGTTACAATTGTTTTCATGTTTTGAAAGTCAGGATAATAAATAACAGATAACAGAACAAAATGACTAAAGTCCATATAGTATTTATAATTAAAATTTTTAGTCGGAATAATTATAGTATCTTTTCCTCGTTGTTTGACTATCGATTTTTCGATTTTATATAACTGCTGACGATGTTTTAAATCATTAGCTTGCTTCTCTGTATAATCAGAAAAATTTTTGTCTATAAATTTGAAATTAGTTATCAAGACAATTATTATTGCCAATATTTTCAAAATATATAGTTTTTTTTCATTCAAAGAAGTATATGAAGATATTAAATATCCTAATAATAAAAAATTACTGAATAATAATAAGATAACGTAAGTATCAATGTTTTTAATATCACCCAAAAAAGAAACTATATCTATCTTTACAAAACAAAGAACGAAACAAAGAATAATTGTAAAATTAAAAATAAAACAAAGATGACATAATGAAAGACAAGAAATAAATCTGATATTTTGTTTTTGTTCTTTTTTTCTTAAAATCAAAATTAAAACAGCAGTCACTATATTTAGAATGTGAAACGGTAATAAATCAAGGAAAATGAAGCGCCAAGCAGCAAAAGAAAAATTCCAAAAATCAGATAAAATGTGTCTGTTATAAACTTCGTGATCATTCGGATTTATATAGTATAAAATAACAGAAAATAAATGAATAAAAAATAAGGATAAAAAGAAATTAAATCGTTGTTTTGCTATAACATTTGTTCTTTCAGACCTAAGGAAACGAATACACACAAATAGTGTTACCAAAGTAATAAACATTAAAGACGGAACATTTAACACTTCAACCGTTATTCCTGAAAAGAAAGCAGCCAACATAATTAAAACTGATATTGGTTTAGTTGGAATTTTTTCTATTGTGAAGAAATAAATTATTCCTGATATGAATATTAAATAAGGTATTATTGCAACAATATACTCTAAAAAAATAGTTATTTCCTGAAACCAAAGGAAGTTTGACTTGTGATTAAAAAGCAGAAGGAACGATACAATATATCCTAATAGCCAAATCCATATATCATTTTTGTTCTTTTTATCAAAAAACAGTAAAAAACCGTAAGAAACTGTTGAAAATATTATAATACTTAAAAAAATTTTTACAGTTAAAATGAATGGACAATTAAAGTCAAGCGGATGAATATTTAATAAAACAGGCAACCGTTCCATCAGAATATTTCCGAACCAAGTTGCGATATATCTTCCGTGTTCCGGATTTAAAAAAGTTCTTCCATATAAAAAACCCAAATCAGAGCCCATTACATTTGCATATAAAAAAGGTATAGGTAAAATCTTAATCGGAATAAAAAATACAACAATAAAAAAAATAAATTGTATTATAACAGAGGAAATATTTTTTAAAGATTTTTTCATACAGATTATTATACTATATATAAATAGAATTTTCCTTTCAAAGGATAAAATTTTTGTAATTTTTTGTAATATATTTAAACACACTTTTATTCTGAATAAATTCTTTTGTAGTATATTTTAGAATTTTCTTCTTTTTCTTTTTCAAAGGAAATATTATAATCATCTTCAAATTTAATAATTTTATGAGGCAAAAGATTAGAGAATTTGAGATTTTTCTTTTCTTCTTCAGTAAGTTCTTCAGGAGCAAGATTTTTATCCGTTACAATTGTTTTCACATTTTTAAAATCCGGATAATAAAGAGTAAAGAGTGTATAACAATAACTACCGGCAGGATTGTCAAAAGCAATAAAATAATCAGAATTCTTGCTCGGAATAATTATAGTATTTTTTCCTCGTTGTTTAACTATTGCTTTTTCTATTTGATAAATTTGTTGACGGCGCTCTGCACCGTTGGCTTGCATTTCTTGATAAATTGAAAATTTTTTGTCTATAAACTTAAAATTAGTTAAGATGACAATTACTATTGCCAATATTTTCAAAATATATAGTTTTTTTTCATTCAAAGAAGTATATGAAGAAACTAAATATCCTAATAATAAAAAATTGTTAAAAAGCAATACTGTTATATAAGGAATAAAGTTTTTCATTTCTTCAAAGTATAAGGAAAAACTTATATTTACAAAGCGAAAAATAAAGAAAAGAACAACAAAATAAAAGAAAAGTAAACAGAGATTAGATAATACAACAGAAGAAATAAATCTAATATTTTGAGATTGTTGATTTTTCCTTAAAATTAAAATCAAACCGATAGTTACAAGATTGAGAATGTGAAAAGGTAATAATTTAGACACAAGAATTGAAAAACATTCAAGCATATGCTGTTTCCACTGCACGGATAATATGTATTCCGTTACAAATTCGTGATCTGTGGGGTTAATGTAATATAAAATAACGGAAAACAAATGAATACAAAACAATGCTAAAAAGAAGTTAAATCTTTGTTTTTTTATATCATTTTTTTTATCCGATTTATAAAAATCCATAAACACAAATAGTGTCAAAAAAGTAATAGTCATTAAAGATGGAACATTCAAAACTTCAACTGTTATTCCTGAAAAGAAAGCAGCCAATAAAATTAAAATGAATATTGGTTTTGTTGGAACTTTTTCTTTTGTGAAGAAATAAATTATTCCTGACAAAAATATTAAAAATGGTATTAGAGCAGCAATATACTCTAAAAATGCAGTTATTTCAGGAAACCAAAGAAAGTTTGAATTGTGATTAAAAAGCAGAAGAAATGATGCAATATATCCTAGTAGCCAAACCCATATATCTTTTTTACTTTTTTTGTCAAAAAACAATAAAAATCCGTAAGAAACGAGAGAAAATATCGTAATGCTAACAAAAATTTTAACACCTAAAATTACTGATACGTTCAAATCAGAAACATGAATATTAAGAATAACAGGTAATTGTTCAATTAAAAAATTACCGAACCAAGTTGCAATATATCTTCCGTGCTCAGGATTTAAAAAATTTCTTCCATATAGCAAGAATAAATCATGTCTTTCCATTAGAGTATTTGAAAATTGAGTATATATAACAAAAATTGGTATTAAAAAAATCAAAACCTGAAATAAAAGTCGGATTGCTTGGGGGGGGGTATATTTAAACAATTTATTCATGTTGAGATTATATTATATAAGGTCATTAAAATATTTAAAGATTATAAATTCGTTACAAAAATTCAAATAAAATGTTAAAAATCACCATGACTTTTTTATATCAAATATAATTAAGATAAGGAAGAAAAGGGGATAATAATGGCGGAAGGGCTTGAAATTCTACCAAAAACAGTTCGAGATATATTAAAAGTTGATAACGACGAAATTATTCGTCTTTGTAAAAGTGGAAAAGTTCCGCTCAAAAAGAACGGAAAAGGATTAACATATTTTACAACAGAAGATGTAAAAACATTGAAACGGTTACAAGACATACAAAATCAAGCAGCAAGAAAAGAAGAAAAAACAATTCAAAATAAAGACGGTGTACAAAAACTTTCTTCAAAAGGTGACGAGAAACAATTAATTCCTGTTGAACAAAAGAGAGCAGATGAAACGCTGGCTTTGTTAAAGCAAATTACAGGAGCAGTAAAAAATATTGAGAATGGTGTTTATGATAAGTTTGCAAATCTTCTTGATGAAAAACTGGAAAGTAAACTTGAAGAAAAATTAGGCGGAATTGACGCAGTAATTATGGATCTTGTTCGTTGTAAGACAGAGGCGGAAGATATGAGAAAAAAACTTGCCAAGAATGACAAGGAAATATACGCACTCAAGAACGAACTTTCTTGTTACAAAAAATTAGCAGGAAATTTATATATAAAAAAGCAAGCAGAAAAGATGTTTGATTTTTAAATTATAAATTATATAAATTTAACATCAATTACATTTACCTCATCGTCAAAAGTAACAAATGCGTTATTCAAGACTTTGAGGTATTTTTGAGGAGTAACATTCATCATATAAACAGCCTCGTCAAATGACAATATGTTATCAGAAACAAGTCTTTTCAAAATATCCGACTGAAACATTCCGCTACCTGCTAAAGTGCCGTTTTCGTTGTAGAAACTGCCATTATTCAGCATAACATTTTGTCCGGCAAAAATACCTTTTTTAAATTCAGAATGAGCAATTGGTAAAGCATCTGAAATTAAAATGATTTTAGTTCTGTTTTTTGCTTTAAAAACGAGTTTTAATACATCATCAACGACATGATTACCGTCAGCAATTAGTTCAATAAACAAATTATCATTATCTATTGCCGCCGCAATAATGTTTTTATACTTATGAGAAAGCGGAGGCATTGCGTTGAAGAAATGAGTTACGGAATTGCACTCGGATAAGTCATCTGCCATAGTATGACCTACTTGTACCATAACATTTTTAGAATGAAGATATTTGCAAAGTTCACGATTTTCATCGAGTTCAGGAGCAAGAGTTACTATTTTAATAAAGTCATCTTCAATTTTTTTGTAATTATTAATGGTTGGTTTCAAAATATATTCAGATTGGTGAATACCTTTTTTTAACGGATTAATAAATGGACCTTCAAGGTGAATACCTGAAATTTTAGCAGTATTTTCAGGTTGTTTTTCCTCAGCTTTTTTAATGACGGCTATTTGTTTTTGTATTTGAGAAATATCACCGGTCATAAGCGTTGGGTAAATCCTTGTAATACCATATTTAACAAGACCTTCCGCAACTTGAATTACTTCGTCGACGGAACAGTCCATAAAATCAATACCAAATGCGCCATGAAAATGAGTTTCTATTAATCCTTCTGTTTTAAACATAATTACCTCAACGATTGTATTGCTTTTTTGATGTCAGAACTGCCATAAACGTAACTACCTGCAACAAGAGTATCTGCACCAAAATTTTTACAAATTTTTGCAGTATCGGAATTTATTCCACCGTCAACTTCTACCCTCAAATTTTTATTGTTTGAATTTGCTCTGATATATTTGATTTTTTCCGCACAATCCGGCATAAATGATTGTCCTCCAAATCCTGGCTCTACAGTCATTATCAAAATCATATCAACATTATCAAGATACTCTTTTATTTTTTCCGGAGCAGTTTTGGGTTTAATAGAAAGTCCAACCTTAATACCATAAGACTTTATTAAAGCAATGGCACTATTTGTGTTTTCTTTTGTGGCTTCATAATGAAATGTTATTAAATCAGAACCTGCTTTTGCAAAATCGGGTATATATTTCTCCGGATTTTCTATCATTAAATGCACATCTAAAAAGATATCCGTAACTTTTCTAATTGCTTTAACAACAGGAGCACCTATTGTAATATTAGGAACAAAATGACCGTCCATAACATCAACGTGCGCCCAGTCGGCACCGGCATCTTTTATTTTTTGTATATCTTTTTCTAAATTCGCAAAATCCGCAGATAAAATCGAAGGGGCAACTACAACATTATTCATTATTATCTCCTATTATTTTTAATTTCAAACAAGCATTATAAGCGGCTTCACGCTCAGCAAGTTTTTTTGTTTTTCCGACTCCAAATCCTAATTCTTTTCCTTGATAAAAAACTTTCACTGAAAAAGTCGCATTATTCTCTTCTCCGTCTTTAGCAATCATTTGATAATTAGGTAAGTCACAATTATTCTTTTGTGTGTATTCCTGCAAAATGGTTTTTGCGTTGAACTTCGGCAAGAGGGATTTAATTTCATTATCAAATTTTGCATACAAATTCTTCAAAAATCCAGAAATTCTTTCCAGTGCAACACCTTCTTCAAAAAGAACGCCTAAGAATGCCTCAAAAGCACACGCAGAAACAGATACAAGATTTCTTCCTCCCTCTTTTTCAAATGCTTTTGAAAGTCTTATATACTTTTTCAGCTCTATATCTTGCGCAAGTTTGTATAAATAATCATCACTAACAAGGAAGGAACGAAGATTTGAAAGTTTCCCTTCTTGGCTATTCGGAAATTTTTTATACAAAATATCACTTACAACAAGTTTTAAAACCGCATCACCAAGGAACTCAAGTCTTTCATAACAAGTATTTTCCGGTAAATTATGTTCTATCGAGTAAGAAGGGTGAGTAAGAGCCGGCTCGAAAATTTTTGCATCTAAATCTTCAAAACCTGTTTTTTTTAGCAAAGAAGGTATTTCTTTACATAAATACGACATTAGCAAAAGCCTTTTGAATACTGTCTAAAAACGTACAATCACCCATAACAATACATTTAAAAAAATAATAAGCAACAGGTGCTGAAAGAATATAACTGTCGGCTCGATCGAGGAAACCGCCATGCCCCGGCAAACTATTTCCAGAATCTTTAACACCGGCATCTCTCTTTATTAACGATTCTGATAAGTCACCAATTTGAGCAAAAAATGTAATCAACACTCCGCCCAAAATTGACTTCCACATCGGCATTCCCAAAACAGTACCGAATAACATTGCTATCAAAATTGCAGCAATACTTCCGCCTATTGAACCTTCGATTGTTTTCTTTGGACTGACATCTGGACAAAGTTTATGTTTTCCGTATTTTCTCCCTACAAAAAATGCGCAAATGTCTGTCGCTAAAATAGTAAAGAAAAGCATTACCAAATAGCCTAAACCATCATTGTGATTACACAAGGTCAAGAAACCTTTTCCGGGCGACCCCAGAACACGAATTAAATATACATGTGTGGGTAACCAACACAATACAAAGCCAAAAACAGTTGTCGCAACATTTGCAATGTAAGGTTGTCTTAATTTGAATAAGACTGCACAGAAAGATAAAGTTACACCTAAAAATATGATTAGAGGAAATAAATCATTTCTATGTGCTACAGAAGTTAAGAACAGCAAAAAAGCAATGAATAAAGAAATTCTTAGAGAAGGTTGAAATCCTTTACATCTCAATATATTAACATATTCTTTCAATGCAAAAAATACAAAAATCCCAACAACTATTGCAAAAACAAAGCCACCAATATACATTGCCGAAAAAATAATCAACCCTGTAATTAAACCTGTTAATGCTCTTGTATCACTATTCTTTTTTGCTGCTATTTCTTCTGTTGGTGTCACTATATTGTTAAAACCTCTTTTTCTTTTTCTGCACACAAATCTTCAATTGTTTTTGTGTATTTGTCCGTTAACTTTTGAATGCTGTCTTGAGCATCTTTAACAGCATCTTCTGGAAGATTTTCCGCTTTTTCAGCCTTTTTTACATCATCGGTCATATCTCGACGAATGTTTCTAACTGCGACTTTTGCATCTTCACCTAATTTTTTAACATCTTTTGCAATTTCTTTTCTTTTATCAGTTGTTAAAGGCGGGAACGGAAGTCTTACAACAATACCGTCACTATTTGGGGTAATACCCAAATCTGCTTTGATAATAGCTTTTTCAATTTCTTTTAAAATAGATTTATCAAACGGTGCAACAACAAGAGTAGTACCTTCTTGAACCGTAACTTGCGCCATCTGTCTTAATGGAGTTGGAGCACCATAATAATCAACTGTTACCTTCTCAAGAATAAGCGGATTTGCTCTTCCTGTTCTTACGGTAGCGAAAGACTTTTTCAGAGTGCTTATCGCTTTTTCCATTTTTTCTTTACCTGTGTTCATAATTTCTTCAACCGGCATTAGTCATTACCTCCTACATAAGTACCTATTTGTTCACCATTTAATATTTTCATTACCGCACCTTCTTCCGCAAAATCAAAAACAATAATCGGAACTTTATTCTCTTTACATAAAGCACAAGATGCAGTATCCATAACTTTTAACCCTCTTATAATAACATCATCATAAGATATGAAATCATATTTTTTTGCATCGGGATTAACTTTGGGATCAGCGGTATAAACACCGTCAACTCCATTTTTTGCCATTAACATAACATCTGCACCTATTTCAGAAGCACGTAAAGCCGCCGCAGTGTCTGTTGTAAAGAAAGGATTTCCTGTTCCTGCCGCAAATATTACTACACGTCCTTTTTCAAGATGTCTGATTGCTTTAAACCTTACATATGGTTCCGCAACCTTGTTTATGTCTATTGCTGTTTGAACTCTGCAAGAAACATTCAATTTGCGCAATGCAGACTGTAGTGCAATCGCATTCATGACTGTTGCAAGCATTCCTACAGAATCACCGGACGCCCTGTCCATTCCGAGTTGTTCACTTTTTTGTCCTCCTCGGAAAATATTTCCGCCTCCTACAACAATACCGATTTCAGCACCTGCATCATGAGCGACTTTAATTTCTCGTGCAATCATGGAAACCGGTTCCGGTGCGATACCGAATTGTTGATTTCCCATTAGTGCTTCACCGCTTATTTTTAATAAAATTCGCTTATATTTTAATTCATTCACGGTAAATCTCCTCAATTTAAATTCATTATACAAGAAACTTTAATCTTTTCAAACTATCTTTACAACTTTTAATCGAATTTTACACAACAAAAAAGCGGTTTAAAAAACCGCTTTTTGTGAAATTAAACTTCAACGTATTCTTTAAGTCGCTTGCTTCTGTTCGGGTGTCTTAATTTGCGAAGTGCCTTAGCCTCAATTTGTCTGATACGTTCACGTGTAACTCCAAACAATTGTCCGACTTCTTCCAACGTTCTTTGACGACCGTCATCTAAGCCAAAACGCAGTCTTAATACATCACGTTCTCTTGCCGACAAGCCTGACAAAACTTCACTCAAGTCTTCTCTCAAAAGTTCTTGAGCAACTGTTTTTGCCGGGGCATCAGCATCTTTATCTTCAATAA
>CAZKAS010000033.1:0-20777 GCA_964550875.1 uncultured Muribaculaceae bacterium
GGTTGAATTGGGACGAAGGGCCTGATGTTGGTGGCGCATACGGGCCATATACTCAATCCGAAAGATTTGATATTTACCCGAAATATGTTAAAGAACTTTTGGATAAAGGCTTTGCTTATGAGTGTTTCTGCACGCCCGAAGAACTTGAAGCAGAAAAAGAAGAAGCAACCAAAAATAAAAAAGCTTACGTTTACTCTAAAAAATGTGAAAATTTAACTGAGGAAGAAAAAGAAAAATTGAGAGCAGAAGGCAGAAAACCTGCAATTCGTTTTTCTGTTGAAAAGGCACAAAAAGCATTTCACGATACACCGATAGTTCATTTTGAAGATTTGGTTAAAGGTGATTTGCATCAAGACACAAGTCTTATAGGTGATTTTGTAATTATGAAATCTAATGGATCTCCTACTTACAATTTTGCGGTTGTAATTGATGATATGTTGATGAAAATCAATACTGTTATCAGAGGTGAAGACCATATTTCAAATACATTTAAACAAATTTTAATATATGAAGCATTAGGTGTAGAAGTTCCTAAATTCGGACATCTTGGTATGATTTTAGCGCCTGACAGAAGCAAGCTTTCAAAACGTCACGGAGCAACCGCTGTCAGCGAATTTGTTGAAAGAGGATATTTGACTGATGCTCTTATCAATTTTGTTGCTCTTCTTGGTTGGTCACCTTCCGACGGAGAAGAAATTAAGCCTGTAGATGAAATTGCGAAAGACTTTAGAATACATGAAGTTTCTTCATCAAATTCCATCTTTGAATATGACAAATTGAATTGGATGAATGGTCAATATATTAAAAAACTTGAACTTAAAGATCTTGCAGAAAGATTAAAACCGTATCTTTCAAAGTATGATTTGAGTGAATTGAGTGAAGAAGAATATTTAAAAATGGTTGAAATTACAAGAGAACCGTTAACTTTACTTTCCGATATAACAGATGCGGTTGAATATTTCTTTGGAGAATATCCGTCTGTCGATGAAGAAGTTCAGGAAACGGTTTTGAATACTGAAACTTCTCAAACTGTTCTTAAAGAAGTTTTGAACAGAATTGACGGTTGGGATTTCAACAACCTTCACGAAATTCTTGAAGACTTTAGAGGATATTTTAAAGAACAAGGAATAAAACCAAAACTTACAATGTGGGCAATCAGAGCTGCGGTTACAGGAAGAACTCGTGGAGCTGATATGTGCGGGATCCTTGAAATTCTCGGAAAAGATAAAGTTAAAGCAAGAATACAACACGTTATTAAATAACCGGAGAAAGTTTTGACTATAAATTTTTCCGCACCGAAAATTTCATTTATAGTAACTTGTTACAATAAGGCACTCTATCTTAATGAGTGCCTTTTGAGCATCAAAGAACAGACTTATGAGAACAAGGAAATTATTGTTGTTGATGACGGTTCTACTGATGAAAGTATTTTTGTGATTGAGAGTTTTAAAGAAGAAAATCCTGATATTGAAGTGAAAATTGTAAAAAATGAAAAAAATATCGGACAACTTTCATCATTTTTAAATGGTTTAAAAGTTGCAAACGGTGAATTTGTAACTCTTACGGACGGAGATGATGTACTTTTTGCGGAATTTGCGGCCGCTCACGTTAAAACGCATTTGAATACAACTGTTGCTATGACGAGTGCAAGGCAGATTGAAATTGATGAAAAAGGAACAATTCATTCTTTGAAATCCTCTGACTGTCCGTTTATATCATTGAATGATTTTGAAGAGAATGTAAAATTTATGTCTAAAATGTTTTCAACGGCTTTTGAAAATAAAAATTTTGAAGTTAAAGTTCTAGACAGCAAAAAATATTCATTTGCGACGTGGCATTGGTCACCTTCGACATCGGCCGTAATCCGCAAATCTGTTTGTGATTATCTTTTGAATATAAAAAATCCCGAAGAAATTAAAGTTACAGCGGATAAATTCATATTTTCGTTTGCTCATTTAGTCGGCTCAAGTGCGATAATCAATGCTCCATTATACGCATATCGCAGGCATGGTGACAATTATTCAAAAGCGATACCGATGACTGGAAGTGAAAAATATCATAAAAAATCAACGCAAAAAAATTACATAAGAAATAATCTGCTTATCAGAAGCGTTATGTGGCAGTTTGTTACGGAAAATAAAGGCATTTTTGAGGGGCAATTTAATCATGGCGGATATGTAAGAATTTTGAATAAAATCATTTTTTCGTTTGATTTATCAACAATCAAAAGTGTTTTAAAATCATTGTGGGTATAAGTACCCGTAAAAAACACAGATTGGGGACAGTATGCTTCAAGAAGCGACAAAAATATTAAATTCGGCATTTCATAATAGCTTTATAAGGCGATTAAGCCTTTATCTTCACGATTGTGTGAGGGAAGAGGTCAAGAGTTCAACATTTAGAAATCTTAAGCAAGATAAGGATAATAAGTGGATTTTTTTACGGGAAGAGCATTCTTCTGATGCTAAATTACAAAAGAAAAAATCACTTTCTCCGATGAAAGAAACATTACTTACCAATTTTGGCGAACCACTTTTGCTTGATGGTTCGAGCAGTAATATAACAGAAATGATGATTCAGTCTGAAAACGGACAAAAAGACAAGTATTTGATATACGGATATTTGTTTTTGGCAGGAAAAAACAGTAAGAGTCGCCGCTATAATGAGTTTTTGACACCTCTTTTATACATGCCATGCAAACTTGAACGAGAAGGGGTAAATATTAAATGTATTCTTCAAGATGAAGTTCTTTCCGTAAATACAGGTGCATTGACGGCACTTATGGCGAAAAGTGATGATGAAGAAGAAACCGAACAAATGCTTGAAGGTATTTTGGACGTTGTACCACCATTACCTTTGACAGAAGAAGGTTTGCAGATTTTTATTACTACTCTGAAATCATTAATTCCGGATTTGGATATAAAACTTGACCACGAAGATGATGTTTACGATGATTCTACCGGAATTTCATCAGGTTCAGGAAACAGTGAAGAAGAAACGGAAGATGAAGGAACAGATAAGCCAAAGCGGGCAAAACTTGAAAAAGTTGCAATAACCAATCAAAGTGCATTAATTTTAACAAAACGACCTGATGTTACGGCAGGAGTACTTCACGAACTTACTAAAATTTCTGAGATGCCGAGCGGAATGTTTAGAGAAACAGTTTTGAATGTTATAAATGATGAATTTGTGACGGGAAAAGGTAAGTCTGAGATAAAAATGCCCGATGCAAATATTGAGTCTGCTTTTTGTCCTGTAACACCGTTGTCATTAAGTGATTCTCAAGAAGATGTTTTAAGAAATCTTGAAACAAATTCACTTGTTGCAGTTTCGGGTCCCCCCGGAACAGGTAAGTCGCAAACTATAGTTAATCTTGTTTCTCACCTTGTTGCAAACGGAAAGACAGTCCTTGTTGCTTCAAGAATGGATAAGGCAACAGATGTTGTTGCGGAACGCTTAAATGCACTAGGGGCACCTTATTTGGCAATTCGTGCAGGAAGAATGAATTATCAAAGGGAACTTTCCGCAAAACTTCAAAATCTTATTTCCAATAAAATAGATCTTGATACCGGTTATGAAGATGCAATGCTCGTTGATGTTGACGATATGAGAAGTTTGCTTTCAAAAATAAATGAGCGTAAGAAAAAAATTGACAAAATTATATCGCTCGAAGAACAATGGAGTGAATTAAATCAGGAAAAAAATAAAAAATTGCCTGAAAAACCTGTATTTATTACTAAAAAACTTAATGTTATTCAAGTTCAAGAAGTGAAAAAATTAGTTGAAGAAATTGAAAAATCTCTTGAAAAACCTAATTTTTTCAATAATCTTTCTTTAAAAACAAACAGTTTTAAATTGCGTAAAATTCTCAAATTGGTTGAGTTTGAGCCCGATTGGGAAAATCTTACGCAAATCAGAAAGGAACTTGTAAGTTGTGAGTTGATTGCAAAAGCGGCAAAAGTTGAAGCAGATATATACAAATTGGGCAATATTACCGAACTTACCGATGAAATACATGATTTGCAAAGTAGGAGAAAATCGCTTGCGATAAATATTTTGAAGAATGTTCGCCGAGAAGCACTTAAGGGACTTTTGCGAGATAGAGTGAAACGTCAAAGACTTTATGTCCATACAAAAGCACTTGTAGAACGAAAGAAAAATCTTCAAAACAGATTATTGGAAGATGAGGATTTCAAACCTTTGTTAGAGGCATTTCCTTGCCAATGTGTTACTACATACGCTGTTTCCGGCTCTTTGCCCATGAAACCGGGACTGTTTGATGTTGCAATTATTGATGAGGCAAGTCAGTGTGATATTGCAAGTTGTATTCCGATTTTATTCCGTGCAAAAAAAGCGGTGATTGTAGGAGATGATAAGCAATTACCTCATCTTTCGTTCCTTGAAAATGCGAAAGAACAGTCTTTTCTCAGTCAATATGATATTCCTGACAAATACCGTTTGATGTGGCGATTTAGAACAAATTCAATGTATGATTTGGCAGGTTATTATTGTATGACACCTGTTTTGCTTGATGAACATTTCAGAAGTTTACCTCCTATCATAGAATTTAGTAACAAAGAGTTTTATGGCGGCGGACTGCGAGTAATGACAAAAAATGATGACAGTTTAAAAGTTCTGGAACTTTGTAAAGTTGAAAATGGAAAAGTCGATGGTGATGCAACCAGAAATATTCCGGAAATAGAGGCAATTGTTGAAAAATTGCATGAAATTATCATTCGTGATGAAGCACAAAAAAATGATAAAAATTATAAACCTGTTTCAATCGGCATAATTTCTCCATTTAGAAGTCAGGTTGAGGCGATTAAAAAATCTTTAATGAAATCTTTTTCTGATGCTACTCTTCAAAGGCATTCGGTTGATGTCGGTACCGCTCATACTTTTCAAGGTGATGAACGTGATATCATCATTATGTCCTGGGCAATTGCCGATAACAGTTTCTCGCAAAGTCTTGCTTTCTTGCAAAAGCCTAACTTATTTAATGTCGCTGTTACCAGAGCAAGAAAACAATGCATTTCTTTCTTGTCAAAAAATCCCGATAGTTTTCAATCAGGTTTAATGAGAAATTATATAGAACATATAAGAACTTATGAAGCACAACATGATTTGGTTGCTAAAGAAGGCTATATAAGCACTTATAACAATGATTTTGAAAAACAAGTCGCCTCTGTTCTCGAAGAAAAAGGTTTCGATGTTAAAGCAGGATACCCCTCGGCAGGCTTTAAGTGTGACTTGTTTGTTTCTAATTCTGACGGAAAATCGATTGTCATCGAATGTGACGGAATGAAAGATGATGTTAAATCAAATGTTTCTCCTATAAAAAAACAGTTAATCCTCGAACGTTCGGGCATGAAGGTTATTAGAATTTCTTACAGAGATTGGATAAGAACTCAAGATGCTTGTATTTCAAGAATTAGACAATCACTTTAAAAATTTAGACGGAGTAAAATCCGTCTTTTTTATTGCTTAAAAATTTTTGAAAAATCAAAAAATGAAAATATCTCTATATTTTCATCAATGACTGTTTCTTTTGAATTAAACGGAGTTGCATTTAAAATTATATTATTAAGCGAATATTTTATTAACCATTTTTTTATAAAACTTTTGTTTTTTGTTGAATGTATTCTTATCTGAAAACCTTCATTTTTCTTGTTTTTCAAAAATATTTTGACTTCTTTCAGCAAATTTTTTCTTATTTTTTTATAAAAATCACAATCTTCTAAAAATATCAAAATAATTTTATTCATCTCGCTATTACATATGTGTAATGACTAAAAAACAGTTTATACCATATATTACATATATGCAATACGTAAATAAAGAAAATCTTATAAAAGTAGGAAATCGAATTAAGGCATTACGAATGTTGAAAAATAAGTCGCTTAATGATTTTGTTATGCGACGAGGGTATTTGACGACTGCGACATGGAGCAGAGTAGAAAATGGTTTATTTGATTTTAAATTTTCGACACTGTTAAAGATTTCAAAGATGTTGGATATGAATGTTTCAGAATTGCTGAAAGATTGTGATTTTGATTACAATTTTTCAGAAGATGAATGATTTTTTAATATAGTAAAAAAGACCGCAATACATAGAGCAGTCTTTTTTATAAGAATAATGGATTATAAAATTTTTAATTTTTTCCCATCCAAAGTTGCAGAGTTGGTCTTAAGACGGTTAAAATAATTGCTATGACAAAGGCAGCGCCTGCTAAAATGCAGAAAAATAAAGTGTGGGACATATGTTCATAATAACCGGAGAATACACCGGCAATTAAGTTACCGAAGAAACTTGATAAAAACCATGTTCCCATGAGAATAGATGCAAATTGCATTGGAGCAAGTTTTGTTACCAAAGAAAGTCCGATAGGAGATAAACATAACTCTGCAAGTGTTGCGCAAAGATATGTCAAAACAAGCCATAGAGGGGAAACAAGGACTGTATCACCATGAGTGAAGTATGCCGCTGCTGCCATAATTAATGCAGACACACCGATTAATCCAAGTGCAATGCAAAATTTTACAACGGAAGTAGGTTCTTTTCCCTTGTTTGCAAGCCAACCCCAAAACATTGACATTAAAGGCGCAATCGTGATGATAAATAAAGGATTTAAAGATTGGAAGTAACCTGTTGGTATTTCCCAATTGCCGATATGTCTTTGTGTTGAATTTTCTGCAAATAATGTGAATGAACAACCTGCTTGTTCAAAACTTAACCAGAAAAATATTGAGAATGTCATTAAAATAAATAATGCATAAATTCTTCTTTTTTCTCTTGTCGTTAATTTTTTTCTGACGACAACATCTTCTTCTTCGGAAGTTTCACGAACAATTTCCGTTTGAATAGGTTTCAAGCCGTGTTCGCCTAAATATTTTTTCTCACCTAATTTATAAGTAACGTATCCGAAAATTATGCCCAATCCTGCAGCCATAAATCCGTATTTAAAGCCGTATAATTGAGCCAAAGTGCCGCAAATTAAAGGAGAGAAGAATGCTCCTAAGTTAATGCCCATATAGAAAATAGTAAATCCTGCATCACGTTTTTGCTTATCATCACCATAAAGCATGCCGACAATTGTACTGATATTAGATTTAAAGAAGCCATTGGCAATAATCATTAAAGTTAAACCAATAGTGAAAACAATAATCGAAACACTTTTCAAACATTCAAAGCCACTCGCTGCAAGAGTAAACAAACCGATTGCCATAACAACGGCACCGATTGAAATACATCTTCTCTGTCCTAAAAATCTATCGGCAAGATAACCTCCGACAAGCGGTGTCAGGTAAACAAGACCGGTGTACCAACCGTAAATATTTCCTGCATACTGTGTTGCAAGTTTCTCGTCCATACCTGCAAATAGGTATTGTATTAAATACAATACAAGCAAAGCTCTCATTCCATAATAGGAAAATCTTTCCCACATTTCGACCGAAAATAATAAATACAAGCCTTTAGGGTGGCCACCCATTACATTATTTGTCATAGTGATTTAATAATAAAACAGTGAAAATCTATCTGCAAGAATTCGAAAGGCATTCTTAACAAAAAATCACGAATGTTAACTAAGATGCAAAAAATACAAATTTGAAAACACACTAACTACGTGCTTTTTGGAAACTCATGTTAAGATATGTTACTATTTTGCTTTTTTTTTGTGGAAAATGAGCAATTAATTTTTTGAGGGAACTTAGAGGAAGAGTAAGGGTTGAAAAAACCGAGTAGTGTGTAAGAAAGTGTGGTATTAAAATGGCAATCGCTCCGATTAGTTCAGTAAATGTAGTTTCAACAAAAGCAGTTGATAATAAAAAAGTTTCAAATCCGATAGTGTCGGAAAGACCTCAAGCAGAACAACAAGTTGCTGAAAACGGGGCATTAAAGTCATACTTTTTAGGCGGACAAGCTGTTTCATTTGGTGGATTCCCTGTAAGTACAGGTGGTTTTATTACAAAGAAAATTGATGATGTACCTTGTTGCTGTTGTGGTGGCAGAATGGTAAGAAATAACCAAATGGGAGCAAAGGCAAGTGAATTTGCAGGTATTAACGGAGAAAAATTAGCTAACAAGATTGAAGAAGATAAAGATTTCTTCAGAACTCCGCAAAGAGTTGTAATGATGTTAGCAGCAGATGAAGCAAGAAAACACCCGAATTATGATTTAGCGCAAGCAAAGAATGCTGCAGGAAAAGGGCTTAAAGAAAAAACACAAAATTATTGTATTAATTCGTTAAAGGCAGCAGATGCCGTTGTAAAGGCGACTTATGGAGAAGATAATGCGACATCAAAATTAATTGCTCGTCAAATTGAAGAATTAAATGATGGTAAAATCAACAGACGTTCATTCACTGATAAACTTGTAAAACAACAAGGAAATTTAGATCCTGTAACGTATGAAAAAGTAATGGACGCAGCAATGGATATTCCTCAAGATTTTTCAGAAGTTAAAAAGGCATACGGTCAAGCAAACGGCAGTGCTCATGGAATTGCAAGATCATTATTGAAACAATCAATGCAAACTATTGAACACATTCACCCGAAATCAAAAGGTGGTCCGAATGCAACAGAAAACTTTATTGCAGAATGTGGTGATTGCAACTGGCCGAGAGGAAACTCTTCATATATGGATTGGTTGAAGGTTCACCCTGAATACCCGATTAAGGCGCAACGTCACATTGAATGGTTCCAACAACAAATTGTTGACGGTAAGATTGAATCAAATTACGATGATTACGGTGTTGACGTTAAGCAAACTCTTTCAAAGGAAACTAACGGTAAAATCGAACTTAAAGTTCTTACTCCTGAAAGAATTAGTGAACTCAGAGAAGCAAGAAGAGCAGGTAAAGAAGTTAACGTAAGTGAAGAAATTGCTAAACAAGAAGCAGAAAAAGAAGAAGCATAGTTAACTGAAAAGATAAGTTAAAGACGGATTTTTAAAGAATCCGTCTTTTTGTTTTATAATGAGATTATGATTAATTTTGATTCATTAAGTTTAAGGGCGTGGACGGTAGAAAATGCGGAATATCTGACCAATGCAACGGTCAGAAAAATTCAGCAGCCATCGAGGCGTGAGTTAATTTTGCATCTTAGAAATAATGGAGAGAATAAGAAATTATATATTAATATCAATCCGGAATTTTTTCATGTATGTTTTGCAGAAGATTTACAAAGACGTGGTATTTCAATTCCAAATGAAGCGCCGATGTTTTGTATGTTATTGAGAAAATACATTCAAAACGGAAAAATTTCTGAGGTTCGTCAACCTTTTGGGGAGCGTATTTTAGAACTTTGTTTTGAATATAAAGATGCGCTTGATGAGGTTAACACATTTTGTCTTGCGATAGAACTTATGGGCAAATACAGCAACATAATTTTGTATAATGTTAATACCGGCATTATAGTTGGTTGTGCGCATAATGTCGGAGAAGAGAAAAGTAAATTTCGTGAACTTGCGGGGACATTGCCATATATTTATCCTGCGGTTCAAAATAAAAAGGATATTTGTGTTGAAAAATTTGAAAAATTCAGGGAAAAATTTTGCGGAAATTTTGATAAAAATTCTGTTGCGTGTGAAATAGCAAATGACTATGCATATATTACGGTATCTCTTGTAAAACAAGTGTTGTTGACATTAAAAATCACGGATTTCAATGAGAATAATTTAAAAGAGATATTTGAAATATTGAAAAATACGACCTCTCTTCAAGAGTATGAACCGTCTATAAATGAAGATTTTTCACAATTTTCGATTATAAAAAAATTTGGTTATAATTCATTAAATTCTGTTAATCAGATGATTGATAATTATTTTGAGTACAATCAAATTCAAAAAATTTTAAAACAAAAAAAGATGAGATTATTTGCTCAAATTGACGCTCAAATAAAAAAAGTTAATAAACAGATTGAAATATTCAAAACGAAGCTTCTTGAAAGTGAAAAGGCGGATAATTACAGGGTCAAGGGTGATATTTTGATGATGAATATCAATGAAAGAGTCTTGCCTGTTTTAAAACTGAAAAATCCGTACAATGATGATTTTGAGGAAATAGAACTTGATGACAGATTTTCAATTGTTCAAAATGCAAACCGTTATTATAAATTATATAAAAAGACAAAAACGGCGGTAGATTTTGCGTGTTCTCAACTTGAAGAATTGGAAAAGCAGTTGAATTTGTTTGAAGAACAGAGATTTTTTGTTGAAATATCGTCTAATTTGGCGGAAATAGAGGAAATTTCTTCCGTAATCGGCGTGAAATCGGAGCAAGTTGTCAAAAAAGAAAAGAAAATACAAATTAATCTTGAAACGCATGATATAGACGGGTATAAAGTTTATTTAGGGAAAAATTCGATACAGAATGATTATTTGTTGTCCAAAATTGCATCTCCGGAAGATTTATGGTTTCACCCTTTAAATATGCATGGAGCACATGTTATTTTGAAAAAGAATAATTCAAGAGAAAAAATTTCCGGTGAAGTATTGTTAGCGTGTGCAAAACTTGCGAAACGATTTTCAAAAAATAATAATGAAGCCAAAATTCCTATTATTTATACGGAGAGAAAATATGTTAAAAAAGCAAATTCAAAGATTGCTTTTGTAACATATAAGAATGAAACAGAAATTTATTGTTAATTTGATTTTTATGTTTGTTGGTGGGAAAATCTTGGCATGATTTACGAAAAAGAAGAGAAAAAACCTCAAATTTGGCTTTGTGGCGGACATTTTATAAATGATATTTATACAGGTGTTTTAAATCCGATTATGCCTTTTATTGCTGAGCAAGTTAATATTTCAATGGCATTTGCGACATTTATATTAAGTTGTTCACATATTTTTGCATCAATATTTCAGCCATTTTTCGGATATTTTGCCGATAAGATGAGAAAAAGGGCATTGATTTTTTGGGGATTAATTTTTACTGCGGTATTTTTGTCAAACGCTCCAACCGTTACAAATCCTTATATAATGATTGTTTTTATAGTTTTGGGAAGTCTTGGCTCAAGTCTTTATCACCCTCAAGCGTTAGGTTTGGTGCCAAAATTTTCAACTTCAAATGTTGCTAAGAATATGGGGATTTTTATTGCTGCAGGGACACTTGGGTTTTCTTTAGGCCCGTTGGTATCTTCAGCAATAGCGCAATATATGGGATTGGAAAAAATGCCTGTAATGTGTACAATTGGCATTTTGTGGGCATTATTAATGTTTAAATTTGTTCCAAAATTTTCAACTGAACAGATAACAAAATCTGATTCTTTTGATTTTGGAAAAGCATTTTCCGATATTTTGAAAAATAAAAAATTGGATATTTTGATAATTATTTCTATTTTGAAATCTTTAATGCAAACTTCTTGTTCAATGCTGTTGCCTTTTTTGTGGCAAAGAATGCATTACAGTAAATTTGAAATAGGACTTGCATTGTTCTTTTTCTTGTTTTCCGGCGGAATTGCATCATTTTTGAGTCCTAAAATTGAAAAGAAAATCGGGACGAAGAAGGTATTTTATATCTCAATGATTTTGCCATTGCCGATAATTTTGTTGTTTGCATTGACATATCGATCGATACCGATTTTGTCATTTGTTTTGATTGCATTAATCGGGTTTGTAATAATGTTTGCAGTTCCTGTTATGATGAGTATGGCGCAAAAGATTTTGCCTCAATATAAGAGTATCATAGGCGGATTTATTAACGGATTTTCGTGGGGTGTTGTTGCTGTTGTGATTACAATGGTTAGTAAATTTGCAGACCATAATGATTGTATCGTTCCCGTAATTTGTGTTATTGCAATGATTCCTGCGGTTTGTTCTTTTATGGTAAATAAATTATTTCCTAAAAATGAAGGTTAAGTATGAAAAGTTTGGAAGTTTGAGCTTGTTTTTTGCTCGCTCTTATTTTTCGATTTCGTTCGTTGTAACTTTTTTGTTATCCGTCTGCATTTACCTCTTGAAAAATTTTTAAAATGAGTAATAATATAAATAAGGGTGGCGGTTTTGCCGAACCGCCGTTTCAGACCCTAATGTTTTAGTCGGAGCGTTACAATGATAAGCAGAATCAGAAGTAACGCTTTTTCCGTTATAAACATTTTTTCTCACCCCCTTTCCGCCTTTTCCGAAATTAGTCTGTGTCGGTAGGGTTGAGATTTCGGGTTCCCCTTATTTATTTATTTATCAATGTTCTGTATATTCATATTACCATATATTTTGATATATACGATTATAGGTTACGAAAGTCACAAAAATATATTCTTGCCTGTTATCGAAATACTCACTTACTATGCAAAAGCGTACACAAAATTAGAGTTATAATTTTTTATATTCAAGCAAGATTTTATATATAAATTCAACATCGTTTGCATTTGAAGTTTTTAGAATTTTTGTAATTATTTTTATCAATTCTTGTTTTGATAATTTCTCATTTTGAAAATCAAACAAGTCTGCAATAGTAACATTTAATGCTTGTGCTATTTTTTGCAAATTTTCATAACTCGTAAAATACAAACCTGTTTCAATTCGGCTTATTGTTTGATATTCAACACCTATCAACTCGGCTAATTCTTCCTGTGTAAGATTTTTTGATTCTCGTAAGCGTTTTAGATTATTTCCGAAATTTTTATTTCCTGGCATAAGACCTCACATGCCCATGTTACACATTTGTTAAAAAAACTTAAACAACACTATGCGTATAGTTATTATCATGGATAATAAGCATAGTGTATAATGCAAGGTTTAACTATCATTATAATGTTATAATTTTGTATTTAATTTCACAGAATAAGCGGATAAAAAATGGTAGATAACAATTTGAACAATATAAATCAGGAATCACAAGAAATAGACGACAACAAAACAGGCAACGATATTCTTTTTAATAAAATTACGAAATGGAAAGAAAAATTAATTGATTTAACAAAAAGAAACCGATTGTTAAATTTTAAATGCTCAAAAAATGCATCTATAAAAATTATCGATGAAATTCCAATAGAAATATTTAAAATACTTGTTACACATCAAAAAAGTATGAATTTTCTTCCAATACGAGTACCACAAGATTTCAATTTAGAGGATAACAAATTATCAAAAGAGGCTTTAAACAAAGGAATAGATTTTAAAACACAAGCATACAGATAAATTTTTACAGACAAATTTATCAAAAGAGGTGTTATCAAAGACTTTACGGAAAATCTATACAACAGCCAAAAACGCAATGAATGATTTAGGTTATAATACTTTGTTTTTGACTTTAGGTTCTATTGAATGGTATGAAAGCAGTGATTCAGAAATAAAATATGAAGCACCTCTGATTTTATTACCCATAAATCTGTCAAGAAAAAATATGAGCGGTTCTTTTATTGTAGAATACAACGATGATGATATAATTTTAAATCCTGCATTATTGTTATTATTAAAGAAAAATTACAATATAAATTTAGAGGATTTAAAAGTCGAAGAATTTGATGATTCAAATATATTAAAAACTTTTGAAACAATAAAAAACCGAATATCATCACGAAAAAAATGGAAATTATATAACAATATCTACATTGGTTTATTTTCTTTTGCAAAATTTGTAATGTATAAAGATTTAGAAGAACATATAGACCTCATCAAAAATAATTCTTTAGTTAAAAATATATGTGGAATAGAAAAATATCATAAAATAGATATTGAACAAACCTGTCCAATAAAAGAGTTAGATAAAAATTTTATACCTCAAAATAATTATTCAATATTAGATGCAGACTCCTCTCAACAACAAGCAATTGCATTTGTAAAACAAAACAATAATCTAATTATTCAAGGTCCGCCAGGAACGGGAAAATCGCAAACTATTGCAAATATTATTGCTGAGTTATTATCACAAGGTAAAAAAGTATTGTTTGTCAGCCAAAAGATAGCAGCATTAGAAGTTGTACAAAATCGTTTAAATAAAAATGGATTATCCTCATATTGTTTGGAACTTCATAGCAATAAAATAAATAAACGTAATGTAATTCAAAATATTATAAATTCAATATATGATTCTCCTTCAATAAATTATACTGGTTCAAATTTAGATATATTACAAAGAAAAAGAATAGAACTTGACGAATATGCCAGTACAATTCATAAAAAAATGGGGAAAATACAAAAACACCTTTTGAGGCAATTGGAACAATTTGTTTTCATAATGATATTCCTGATTTAGAATTTATTTTTGAAGATTTTGAACAAATTGATATAGAAACATTTACTTTTAAAAAATCTATTTTTTCTAAATTAAAAAATGTAATTAAAAATATTGGCAATCCTAAACATTTTTCATGGTATGGAACAAAAATCAAAAATTTGGATTCAGACTATCAAAAAAAATTAACGATAAAAACTAAATTAAAAGTCTTACTGAATTATTAAACAAATTAACTGTTGATAGTAATAAATTAACAAGTTATCTTTCTTTAAAGAATTTTGATACCTTTAAAGATGTAAAAAATTTGTTAAATGTTTCGAGTGTATTTTTAAATGTACCGAGCAATGTTTTTGAAAATTTGAATACAATACCAGAAGAAAAATTTTTTCAAGATATAAACGAAATATGCAAATGTATAATAAATTTTAATTTATACAATAATGCGATAAAAGAACATTACTCTATAAATGTCATTAATGAAGATTTAAATACATTGATAAATTTATTTGAAAAATATTCAAAATCTCATATTAGCAAGTTTTCGTTAGAATATTTAAAAACAATAATCAATCTAAAAAAATTTTTTATTAATAAATACAAACCAACTACAATTCAAATATATGAAGATTGTCTTCTAATATCAATGATTGATATATGTATAAAATATTTGTTTAATTAAATTTATAATTGACTCAAGAATATTTAATGTTTGTGCGAATGAATACATTTACCATTGATAGTAAATTGGAAATTTTATAGTCATTTTAATTCCTTTCGCTGTATTAAAACATTTTGATGATAAAAATTGATGAACGTCTTGTCCTGTAACGATTTTGTGTGTATACTAATAAAAATTGTAAAAATTTCTCAAACCTTATCTCCCTTTATATTAATTCACGTATATAAAATTTTGTGTTAAAATTTATTTGTAAGAAAAATAAGGATAAATCAATGGAAGAAATTTCATCGTACAAGACAGCGTGTGCTGTTGCAAGTATTTTAGACGACAAATTGGCAAAAGACATTTCTATTTTAAATATTTCACAAGTTTCTGTTCTTGCTGATTATTTTGTAATTTGTTCGGCAGATACTCCGACACAAGTGAAAGCTTTGACAGAGTATGTTCGTGACAGAATAAAAAAATGGTTTAACCGCATACCGATTGGAGAGGAAAATGATTTGAAAAATCGTTGGAATTTGCTTGATTACGGTGATGTTGTCGTTCATGTTTTGCATAGGGAAGAAAGAGAAACTTATGCAATTGAAAAATTTTGGAATCATGCTTTGGTTATCAAGCCTGAAGAGTGGGCTGAAACGGCAAAAGAATTTTCTGAGTACCAAGAATTGTAGTCTTTTTAAGTTTAACGGAAAAAGGATATCTTTTGATATCCTTTTTTGTTTTTATGTTCATTTTACATTTCAATAAGTAAATTTTTAATAATTTCGGCGGAAATTTGTGCTGAGTAATGTTCAAATTCTCCGAAATTTTCAGTTTTTGTTCCATCTGCAAGGTCAGAAATTGCTCGAACTATCAAAAAAGGAATGTTATTCAAATAAGCGGTTTGGGCTATTGCAGCGCTTTCCATTTCTGCTGCAGTTGCTCCAAAAAGTTCTTTTATTTCTTCCTTTTTTGATGATGTTCCGATAAACATATCTCCTGAAGCAATAATACCTTGATGTATGTTCTTTTCCGAGATTGTGTTTTTTGCGATTTCCAAAAATTTTTCATTTAAGTCTTTATCCGAGTAAAAAAATGTTGGTTCTTTGGGGTTGATACCGTTGCAAACGTAACCCCTTGCGTAACCCAATGCAGTTGCATCAAAATCATGATGAACCAATTTTGTCGCAACAACAACATCACCTATTTTTAAGTTATCCGAAATTCCGCCTGCGACTCCTGTATTAATAATATAATCGGGTTGAATTTTATCTGCAATAAATTGGGTGCAACTTGCGGCTGCGACTTTTCCAACTCCGCTTTTCGCAACGGATACTTCGTGCTTGCCGATAATTCCTTTAAAGATGGTAAATCTACCTGCTTGAATTTCTTCAGCGTTTCCCAAAAGATTTCTTAAAAGTTCTGTTTCACAGTCCATCGCACCTATGATGGCAATTTTTGAATTATTTTTCATAAACCATTTTTTCCTCAGACCAATCTGCTAATACTGTCAACATTTCTTCTGCCGTTGACTTTGCTCCTTGCAAATTGTGTTCTTTATAATTACCGCATTCTTCTTTTTTCGTTCCGGGGATTTCTCCTTCAAAATCTTTTATGAAAGAAAAAGTATCTTTTATTAGAGAAAGTGCTTCTTTGTGACTGATACTGTTTCTTACCAGAAAATAAAAACCTGTTCGGCAACCCATAGGCCCGACATAAATGATGCTATCTGCAAATTTTGTATTCCTGACGTAAGTCGCAAATAAGTGTTCAAATGTGTGCATAGTCCCATTTCCCAGATAATCATTTTCGGGATTATTTGGCTTTTTCATTCTTATATCGTAAGTTACTATATCTCCGTCTATTCTGGAAATATACATTCCCTTTTCGAGTTTATCGTGATTAACACTGAAACTTGCTATTCTTTTCATAACTTCTCCTGTCGTAAAAAATTTTATAACAATTCTATACATTTGAAAAGTTAATTTATTTATAAATCAGGATATTTTTCTTTTAACTTTGGCATTAAAGCTTCCCAGAAATTTTTTGTTGGGTGTGGCGCCTGTTTTGGACTGAAAAATTTTTCATCGCCCATGTCTATCTTGTGTCCTACTATTTTTTCAATGTCCACGATGTCAATACCTTCTTCTTTTAATCGATTTTGCCATAATTCATTTTTTGGCACTTTATAGGTTAAAATTATAAATTTCGTATCTTGTCCAAAATTTTCTTTAATTAAATTGTTAATTGTTTTGAAGTGTAATATAAATAAATTGAATAATTTTTTATCATTATTTTTTATTTTTCTTTTTATTTTGTTATCGATAATTTTATTATAAGCGTGTATTAGAATATGTGAATTTGCACGAATAAACCAATAAGGTTTTCTTAATTCAAGTTTTCCTTTTTTATCCTTATAAATAATAAAATACTCACTGTTTATCGGGAAAATATTAAATATCAAAAATTCATCATTTTCTTTTAAAATATAAAAAACGTATTTGGGATTTTTATATTCTTGCCCATCTCCAAAAGTTTTAAAATATTCTTTAAAATCAAAATGTTGTAATTGATATAAAACGTGTTGACACCCATAAGCATTAACTGAACGGTTTGAAATTGGACGATTTGAATATTTTGACATGACATAAGAAATGGTTTCATTATCGTCAAAATTGTAACCATATCCATAAGAACCGCCAAAAATTAAAATTGGCCGCTCGTTACTGTTCTCGTTCTCTATCGGGCGAAAGTGCATATCATCAAAATCAACATCTTTTTTAAGTCTTATAATGTAATTAGGTAAAATATTTTCTTTAAAAAAAGTTTTGTAAGTTATCGGACAATTTTTATCCGGCTTTAATACTGTAAAATATTCGTATGTTTGGCTTTCAAAGAAAAAAATTATGTCTAAAAGATAAAATATTGCTATAAATTTGAAAATATTGATGCATACTTTTTTCATATAAGAATTATAACACAAATTATGTTTATATTTGAGTATATGATGAATGAAAATTATAAATCGGGATATTTCTCTTTTAACTTTGGCATTAAGGCTTTCCATAATTTGTCGGTTGGGTGAGGTGAAACAGGTGGTTTAAAGAATTGGTGTTTTTCATTCATTAAATCTTTTTCTCCTATTGTTTCTGCAATATCGACAATTTCAATTCCTTCTTCTTCCAGTTGTTTTTGCCATAATTCTTTTTTTGTTCCTTCAAATGTTAGAATTATAAATTTTGTATCTTTCCCAAAATTTTCTTTTATTAATTCATTAATCGTTTTCATGTAGAGAATGAATAAATTAAATAATTTTTTGTCGTCGTTATCAAATTGTTTTCGAGCTTTGTTATAGGTGTATTTTTCAAGAACATAATCAACTATATTTGATTTGAAATACATTCCCAAAATCGGTTCTTTTCGTACTAATTTACCATTTTTTACTTCATAAAGAAGATAATATTCGTTGCAATCACCACTGAGCGGATAGTTTATTTGTGAAAATTGTCTGTCACCGCCCATTAAAAGATAAAACACATATTTAGGATTTTTATACACTCCTTCACCGGAAACATCTTCGTATTGTAGCATATCAATATTTTCCAATTGAAAGAGTATGTGTTGAACACAGAAAGATAATGCTGAACGATTTATAATTGGGCGGTTTGAGTATTTTGACATAATATGAGAAATTGTTTCTTTATCGTCAAAATTATAACCATATGCTCCGGAGCAACCGAAAATCAGAATTGGTTGTTCTTTGCTATTTTTGTTTTCGATAGGGCGAAAAGGAATTAATTTTGTATTAAACAATTCTCTTTTGAGAAAGAAGTAGTTCCAAATACTGTTTTTGAAAAAAGTTACATAAGGCACGTCCCATTTTTGCCTGAAATATTGAAAAGAGTTTCTTTCAAACAAAAAAAGAAAATCTAAAATATATAAAATTATGATAATTTTTAAAATATTAAAAACAAATTTTTTCATAATAAAACGGAGTAAAACCAACATTGGCGGTAACGGGATTCGAACCCGTGTCAACAGAATGAGAATCTGCTATCCTAACCCCTAGACGATGCCGCTGAGTTTGTTCATTTTTTCTTTCATTTTAAATCAAAAATTTTTTTTATCAATTTATTTTTTATAGTATAAATTTTTAAGTCCATAATTGACGTACCTTTGTTTTATAATGTATTATTGTAAGGGGAAACAATGAAAATAGTTGATATTTATACGGATAATTCTGCTGAAATTTTAGAAGAAATTATAAAATACAATTCTTCTGAAAGTGTTTTGGTAATTTTTACCAATTTTGATAAAAATTCGATAATTTATAAGTCCCTGAAAGATTTTGCAATTCCTATGTATTCTTTTGAGGATTTTGCGGAAAAAATTTTATCTAAAATTTCCAAGTATTTTTCTTATACAAAAATATCCGATAAATCTGCAATTACAATAATTAATTCTATTTCAAAAACATATTTAAAAAAACATTCCCTTTTAAAAAATCTTTCAAAATCGAATGTTTTTGCCAGAGAGCTTTATAATCTTTTTGGAATATTTAAAACTAATAAAATATCTGAATCGGATTTATTTTTTGCAAATTCAAATTGTGAAATCGAAGAAGAAGACAAAAAACGTTTCAATATTATTATTGAAATTTATGTTAAATATCTTGAAATGCTTAAGATGAATAAAATGTTAGATTTTAGGGATATTATTTTGGCAGATATTTTGGAGCTTGAAAATAATAGTTTGATGCAAAATTTTATAAAAAAAGACTTCGACAAGGTATATGTTTTCGGAGCGGAAAATTTGTCAGAAATTCAGTTAAATTTGTTAAAATTGGTTACGGAAGACGGGGATTTAACATTAATTGGTGATGCAAATGCGAAAATTCGTTCTTTTATGGGAGCAAGCGTTTTTTTGCCTGAAAAGACAAGTAGTACATTTGATATTTCGACAAATACAATCTTCCCTCTAAACAAAGATATTTACGAGCGAGCAATTTTTATCAAAAATCCGCTTCAACAAAGTCCTATTTTTAAAAAGTCGCAATCTGTCGATTATCATTTGTTTTCAAATTTTCAGGACGAAGTTGATTTTATTGCTCGAGAAATAATAGCCGGAGTAAAGGGCGGTAAAAAATATTCTGATTTTGCGATTTTGTTACGTGACAATTCTTTGATTGATAATTTTGTTGATACATTTAAAAAATATGAAATTCCTGTTGAAGGTAGTATTTTTAGTGAAGAATTTGATAATTTTAAGATAAAATTTGAAAGAATTTTGATGATTTGTGATATTTTGCAGAAACTCAGTGCAAAAAGTATTTTTGAATTGGAACAAATATCTGTTAAATCGCTCGTTGAATTGGAAGATTATACCGAACAGTTCAATTTATTTATAGAAAATTTTCTCTTTGACATATTAGAGAACAAATACGATGCAGAAAAGATGTTGTCGCTTAAAGTTCACAAAAAACACCGTTTTTTGCTGACAACGGTTTGGGAGTTCTCCGACATTCTTTCTAAAGAGGATTTGAATAAACTTAAATCTGAGTTTGAAATTTTGCAAAAGTCATACACATTGTATTTAAATGAAGATTTTGCGGAAATTCCTTTGTTGCTTACATCTGTGAATAATGTTGAAGATGAAAATTTTCATAAAATTTTTGCAAAGTTTTTAAAAGATTTGCAAGAACTTATCGCATTAAAGACGCAAATTTTACGTGAAAAAGTTGAAATGACGGAAATTTTAAATTTATTTCAGACAAATTTATCGGAAAATTTGCAATCAGAGAACAAAGTTAACCTGTTAACGATGTTCAAAAGCTCGCTAAAGTCATTTAAAGAAGTTTTTATTCCATCTTTGACGGAAAATTATTTTCCTAAAAAATATCAATCGACATATTTTATATCAGATTTTGCGAATCAAAAGATTTC
>CAZKAS010000034.1:0-18908 GCA_964550875.1 uncultured Muribaculaceae bacterium
GCCACCAATATTAAATGTATCGAGCAACAAACCAAACTTATCTTTGATAAGTTTCGCTTCTCTCATCATAACTTCGACCGCATCATAATAGACCTGCGTTTCAAAAATTTGAGAACCTAAATGAGCATGAAGACCAACTAAGTTTAAATTCTTATATTTTTCCGTAACCAGCATCACTATTTCATTTATTTGCGATAAATCAAATCCAAACTTAGAATCTAAATTTCCTGTTTGAATATATTCATGCGTATGACATTCAATTCCGGGAGTTATCCTGAGCAAAATATTTACGGTAACGCCTTTTTCTTTGGCAACAATGTCAAGATTTTTTGCTTCGGTAAAATTATCAACAGAAAAAAGTTGAACACCAAAATCTATCGCAATACGAAGCTCTTCCGGTGTTTTATTATTGCCGTTAAAAACAATATTCTTCATATCAAAACCTACTGAATGAGCAGTAAAAAGTTCACCTGCCGATACACAGTCAAGTCCAAAGTTTTCTTTTTTCATTATTTTACAAATGGCTTTTGTCATAAATGCTTTTGCCGCATACATCATATGTATATCACGACCTTCAAATGCCTTTTTAAAATCACTTGTAATACTGTCTATAGTCGCATAATCGTATATGTAAAGAGGGGAACCAAATTCTTTAATTAATTTTGGTATTTCAACTCCGCCGACTTCCAAAATACCGTTGTCGTTTCTATTACATGTTTTTGGTTTTACAGATTGGTTTGCGGTGTTTTTCATTAAAGGTTCCTCTATATTCTATACTTTTATCATACATTTAAATAAATAAATTTACAATATTGAAATTACTTAAAAAAATCATTATAACTGTATTATGAAAAGAATATTTTTTATCATAACTGCTTTTATTTTATTTACTCAATCTCCTTCTTTTGCAGAAATTGATTGGGAAGAGTTGTACGAAAATTCTCAACCTTTTGCTTCTAAATTAATGCATAACATTGATCCATATGAAGATGAAGATAATTTCAAATATGCTTATACTCCCTATCCGCTTTTTAGAACAAGTGTTGTTTTATATTATAAAAAAACGAAAATTGATTCAGGTTATTAACAGCTTACTCCAAGAAAAATGAATGGAAAATATTATATTTTCTTTAAAACTTGCGGAAAAGTTCAGTATATTATTCCTGTTGTTAAAAGAGAACTGGTTGAAGAGTTTTTTTACAAAAAATATATACCCGAGCCTAAGTTAACTCGTGGTCAGGCTATAGCAAAAAACTGGAAACATTTTTGGCGAAAAATATTTAAAGATAGCGGTAAACAACCTCCGCCATCTTCCTATGTTGAAATGATGAATTTAGAAACTTGCTATGTCTTGAAATTATATTTCAAAAATCATTGCTATTTTACTGTTTATAAAAAAGTTCCTTATTAATTTGAACTATATTTCAACTATTTATAAAAAAATTCCTGTACAACTAATACAGGAGGACAGAATTTTGTTCTGAATGAAAAAAGAATATATATTGGGATTAAAATTGTATTATTTTAGCATGTTGCTCATTAAACATGTTGCATAAACAACATAACATACAATAATAAACAAGTCAATTGAATTACAATTATTTTTTCAAAAGAATTGAATTATAATAATATATAACACCGGTAATTAATAAATACATTGCTAACTCAGATATTTCTTCATTAAATGTACTTACTCCAACCTTTTCCGAATAAAGTTGGACAGCTACGGCAAATAAGGTTAACAGGAAACTTACAAAAGGAAATTTCACTGACTGTAAAGCATTTACGGCAGAAATCCGGATTTTATTAATAATCGCATATATCGCTATATATGCGATATACAAAGCAACTGCAAAGTGTACCAAATATCCGTACTTATAATGTGACCATTTATAAAATTCATTAGGATTTCCGTCTATTTGACAAAAAATACATCTACCGTAACTAATCTCTCTTAAAAACATAAGAATTAAAATCATTGCAAAGAATGTATTTATAACCTTGTAATCAGGATTATACTTTTTTTGGATAAAACAATAAACCGCACCCAGTCCAAGAACAATCAACTGAAAATTTTCCACCAAACTATTTTCCGGTATTTCAGTAACTCCTAATATTTTTAAGGAAATAGTCAAAATTAGTATAAATAAAACAACTAAGAAATCAATTTTAGTTGGTTTAAATGTAATTTTTTCAATCAATTTATTCATATTCAACCTTTACATAAAATATAAAACAGTTAAATATAATTTAATTCAAATAAAAATTTACGTCAAACAAGTATAAGATAATTCTCTTTATTTAATCTTAATAACAGAGGAAAACCGTCTTGAAAGAAAGGTAAAAGCAAAATATAAGAATGCAACAAATTTGCAAAGATGTTTTCTGTATGATATAAATTTTCTAAAAGAAATGTGAGAAATACATAAAATTTTAGTTGTTAAAACTATAATATTTGGAGAAATTAAATGGATACAGTAACCTCAATCTTTAGTTCAATGGTATTTGATGATAATGTCATGAGAGCGAAGCTTCCAAAAGAAACATACAAAGCGTTACAAAGAACAATAAAACAAGGTAAACATCTGGATATAACCGTTGCAAACGTTGTTGCAAATGCAATGAAAGATTGGGCAATAGAAAAAGGTGCAACTCATTATACTCACTGGTTTCAACCGATGACAGGAATTACAGCCGAAAAGCATGACAGTTTTATTTCTCCAACTTCTGACGGGAAAATCATTATGGAGTTTTCCGGAAAAGAATTAATAAAAGGAGAACCCGATGCCTCATCATTTCCTTCAGGCGGCTTAAGAGCAACATTTGAAGCAAGAGGATATACTGCTTGGGACGCAACGTCATATGCATTTATAAAAGATAATGTTCTGTGTATTCCTACTGCATTCTGCTCTTATATGGGAGAATCTTTGGACAAAAAAACACCATTATTGCGTTCTATGGAAACGATTAACAGACAAGCTCTCAGGATATTGAAGTTATTTGGAAACACTGATGTTAAACACGTCAATACGACAGTCGGTCCGGAACAAGAATATTTTCTTATAGATAAAGAAATGTTTAATAAAAGAAAGGATTTAATTTATACGGGCAGAACATTATTTGGAGCAAAACCACCGAAAGGTCAAGAACTTGATGATCATTATTTTGGAACGATAAAACCTCGTGTTTCTGCATTTATGAAAGAATTAGATGAAGAACTTTGGAAATTAGGAATACTTGCCAAAACGGAACATAATGAAGTTGCTCCTGCTCAACACGAATTGGCTCCTATTTATACGACAACTAATATTTCTGCAGATCATAACCAGTTAACAATGGAAATGATGCAAAAAGTTGCTAAAAAGCACGGAATGGTTTGTTTGCTACACGAAAAACCGTTCGCCGGCGTAAACGGTAGC
Organism: uncultured Muribaculaceae bacterium; assembly: GCA_964550875.1. Taxonomy (GTDB): domain Bacteria; phylum Cyanobacteriota; class Vampirovibrionia; order Gastranaerophilales; family Gastranaerophilaceae; genus RUG841. Next base: position 3,420 of record CAZKAS010000034.1, read on the forward strand.
GGGAAGCATAATAATTGGTCAATTTCTACTGACACCGGTATTAATTTACTGGAACCCGGTGAAACACCTTCTGAAAATGCTCAATTTTTGTTATTCCTTTGTGCTGTTATCAAAGCTGTTGATGAATACCAAGAGTTGCTAAGAATTTCTGTTGCAAGTGCGGGAAATGACCACAGATTAGGTGCAAATGAAGCACCTCCCGCCATTGTTTCAATGTTTTTGGGCGATGAATTGAATGCAATTTTAAAATCAATAGAAGAAGAAACTCAATACGATTCAAAAGAAAAAGAATTTATGAAAATAGGAGTTCATACACTTCCTACAATTCCTAAAGATACAACAGACAGAAATCGAACATCTCCATTCGCTTTCACCGGTAATAAATTTGAATTTCGTATGTTGGGTTCAGCATCTTCTGTTTCAGATGTTAATACTATAATCAACACTGCGGTTGCTGAAGAATTAAAATACTTCGCAGAACAACTCGAAAAAGCAAGAGATTTTGAATCAGAATTACATGACTTGATAAAAGATACGATTACAAAACACAAAAGAATTATTTTTAATGGCAACGGTTATGACAATTCTTGGGTTGAAGAAGCAAGAAGCAGAGGTCTTGCAAATCTTAAAACAACTCCTGATGCTTTAAAACACCTTCTGGATACAAAAAACGTTTTATTATTCACAGGTCATAGAATTTTCAGCAAGGAAGAATTGGCAGCAAGATATGACATTATGATGGAAAATTATTGTAAAGTCATCAACATAGAAGCATTGACTATGCTTGACATGTCTAGAAAAGACATTCTTCCTGCAATGAGTGGCTATTGCAAAGAACTTGCGCAAACAATTTCCGCTAAAAAAGCGGTTTTTGATGATATTGATTGTTCTTATGAACAAAATACGCTAAAAACCTTGTCAGCTCTTGTTTCTGAAATGTATCAAAAAGTAGAAAAACTTGATACTGACTTAACTCATACTAAATACATTGAAAACATTACTGAAACAGCAGATTACTATAAAGACACAATATTGACGGATATGGCAGCAATAAGAAATTCTTCCGATATGATGGAAACAATAGCTTCTTCCTCTAATTGGCCGTATCCATCTTATGGAGATATTCTCTTTAGCGTAAAATAATGTAGTTATTAACTAAATTACTTCGTAAACACAAATAGTGTTTAACAGAAAAATGCAGTCGAACACTATTTGTGTTTTTTTACTTTCGTTACAATAAACAGTATCTGTCCCGTCGTCATTTGTGAATTTAAAGCAACTCTCATCAATAAAATGAAGTTGTTGTCTTTTATATCTTTTTAATTTTTTACCTTCATATTTTGCAAAATCTTGAAAACTTGCTATATCATATATATCACCGTTGCTTAAAAAAACGTAACCACGATTAAAATATATTTTTTCGTACTCAGGTTTTGTTATAACTTTGTTATTGTATATAATTCCTCGTTTACCGCTTTTTTCAAATTTAACTAAGTTATTTGGAGAAACTTGGTTGAAAAAATCAATATCGGACCTCAATTTTACAAGAGTTCTGCCGTTATTTTTGATTAAACCAAATTTATTACCCTTTGCAACGCAAGCATATTTGTCGTTAAAATCACTAATATATTCATATTTTTTTGAACAGCGTATGCCAAATTTATTCAAAACGTACATATTATTTCTTTCATTAGAATCTATTTGAACTAAGTGATTGTTACCTAATTTTATATTAATTTCCGGTGTCATCTTTGTTTCTTGAATTACAAAATATTTTTCACTTAAACAAATTGCTTTAGAAATGTTTTTAATTATATTTCTTTTTTTTAATAATGTTTTACCGAAAAGGTTGACAATTTTAATGTTTTTGTCATTTTTCCATAGAACAAAGTATAGTTTTTCGTTAAGAATATCGGCTTCAATGTTTTCATATTTTGCTTCTATGATTATTCTTCCGTACTTGTCAATAATGCCTTTCTGACCTTCTTCGTTTTCATAAATAAAGAATGAAATTGGAAAATTAAGCGGCAAAATTTTTCTGTGAGAAGGAGGTATTATTTCTTCGCCTTTCATATCTGTAACACAGTATTCATCATCTTTTTGGGCTATGTAATAAAACCTCCGTGTTCTTGATAATATTCTGCTGATATAATTTCATCATATTCGGGTTTAAGAATTTCTTTCCCCTCAAGATTTACCATTCCGACTTTATCGTACTTTTTTGTTTCAAAACCGCCGCTCGTGAAATTAATTTCGTCATAATCAGCCGTAAATAAAACTTCATTTTGATAATCAAGAATTTTCCATTCGTCTTTGTCTTGAGCAATAAAAAATATCGGAAAAATTAATGAAGAAAAAATTTCTCTGTATTTTGGCGGAATTATAATTGTATTTTGTTGTGTGTCATAAACGCCTTTATATCCGTTTTCATTGCTTATAATTTCATATCTGTCATAAAATTGCATATCATTATTTAGTTCAGGATATTTTCCCAAAATTTTATCCGTGTAAAAACGAATTTTATCTTTCATAATATACAAGTTTTCAATTTTTTCGTTTTCTAATTTGTCTTTTGCATTAAATTCTTTTATTTCTTCTGATACAGCGAAAGACAGCAATATCAAAATGTTATAAAACAGCAAAAATAAGCATACAAGAAATTTTATTTTCGTGAAAAAATTTGTCTATTTTTTTCATTAATTGTTTTCTACTCTGACAAAATATTTTTATCTATAGTTTGTAAATTGAAGTGCAACATCATATTTGTCTTCATTTTGTCGCATAAGTTTTATAATTTCCTGCAAATCATCACGACTTTTTCCCGAAACTCTGACTTGTTCACCTTGAATTGCTGCTTGAACTTTAAGTTTTGAATTTTTAATGTCTGCAACAATTTTTTTTGAAAGTTCCATTGTTAAGCCTTTTTTCAAATTTAAAATTTGACGAACTTTGCCGCCAAGAGCATTTTCTACAGGTTGGGCATCAAGAATTTTAATACTTAAATTCCTTTTAACCATTTTTGATTGAATTAAGTCAACTATGTTTCTAAGTTTCATATCATCTTTAGTCGTGATAGTAATTGACTTGTCAGCGTCAAGTTCAATTTCAGAACCGCTGTCTTTAAGGTCAAATCTTGATAAAATCTCCCTTTTCGCCTGATCAATAGCATTAACTAATTCTTGTTTATCAAATTCAGATACAATATCAAAACTACAATCTTTTGCCATTATAATTCCCTTTACTACTTTAAAAATTTATTTGAATAAGTAACATACTTTGATTGTTCTGCAACATATTTTCTGATTGCTGAAGTAATTATTAAGTCAGGCTCAGAATTACAAAAATCATCAAGCATTGTTACTTCTATTTGTGTTTTCCCCATCGCCCCATATATCAAGGCAATTGTTATATCATCAAGTGCATTTTTTCTGTTCTTTTTGTGATATTCAAGTTTTTGTGCAAGAATATTTTGTTTTCCGTATGATTCAACTAAATTTTTGTAGTACTCAAAATAAAGAGGATATTTCTTTATTGCTTCTGCGAATTTAGCCTCAGCAAGTTCAGGATAACCGATGGTGATGTAAGTACGACCTAAATTATTATAATAAACGGAAGATGCTTGAGAATTGGGATTTAGTTCAATCGCCAGTTCAAATTCTTTAATAGCACCAAAATAATAATATTCTTTTAAATACACAATTCCTTGATTGTTATGCTTTGCTGCATTTTTTTCTGCATCAATTGTGTAATGAGCACTAACTTCAGGAAGTTTTTTTGCTCCGCAAAGGAAAAAAGATGAAAAAAATAATAAGAAAACCGCTAAAAGTTTTTTATTCATAACAAATCTGTTTCATAACCCTCATATGCCATAAAACAACCCTCAAATTGCTTTTTATAGTATATTTCAATATTCTTCAATTTTTCATCATCATAAGAAGGGTCAAAATGGAAGAAAGCAAGTTTTTTTGCTTGAGCAGCCTTCGCTGTTTCAATAGCCATCTCAAATGTGGAATGACCAAACCCTTGTTTTGGTGCAATTGGAGAAAGATAGTCTTCTCCGGAATATTGGCTGTCATGAATTAATAAATCTGTATTTCTTGCAAAAAACGCAAGTTTTTTATCTCCTCCAATATAACTTTCTTTATCGGTTGCATATACCATAGTTTTATCTTTGTAAGCAATTTTATACACCATAACACCTTCAGTGCCGTGAGCATATGATTTCATACAACTAACAATGACTTCATCATCAATTGGAGTAATATCATCAGCGGATATAATTCTTTTTTTGAGAGGAATTTGAGAATTATTTGAAAAAATTAAAACATCACCCTCTGTAATATTTGAAATTTCTATATCCGCAGCAATGTCGTTCATACAAACAGGAAATGACTTATCATAAAGTAACTGATGTAAATTTTCTTCCAAAGATTCAGAATAATCACTAAAACCAAAAACTCTGATTTTAGAGGTAATTACATTGAGTGGTTTAAAAAAATTAAAACCTTGAATATGATCGGCATGAATATGACTAAGTAATATAGTTGCATTCACGGGAGTACGTTGAAATAATTCGTCCGAAGAGGCAATATGCTTTCTCATCAATTCATTTCCAAGAGAAATTATACCGGTTCCTGCATCAAGAATAATTAAATGTCCTCCTACATTAACTTCAACACAAGAAGTATTTCCGCCAAAATCCAAAAAACTTGCTGACGGAGTCGGATAAGAACCTCTAATTCCTCTGAATTTTACCGTAAAATTATTGCTCTCAGTCATATAAATAACCTCATTTAGTTTAATTTTAACTGTTTTTATATATTTTGTCCAACAAATTGAACTACTTTGTTTTACATTTTAATTTACAATTACAATCAATCTTTCCGCAACCGCAATTACAAGGTTTATAAACCGTTATAACAGATTTTCTATCGGATTCTTTGCCTGCTGTCTGCCAAGCAATTTTCTTTTTTGCAATTGCTTGAACATCATTTAAGTTGGTTTCTCTATAATCAAAAGAAAAAATAGTTTTATCTGAACGATTATCAATTGTTATAAATCTAAATGCTATAGGATAACTTGTTAAGGAAGGAGATGCAACTTCTACAATATTATCAGTTTGACGAATTTTGTTTGCGTGAAAGTGACCGCCTAAAACCAAAATTGGATTGTCATATTTTTTCAAGATTTCATAAATTGCATACAAATTAACAATATCATGGTCATTTGCAATTGTCGGATAAACCGTAGGGAAATGTAAATAGACTACAATTACATTGTTTCCTGCTTGAGATATAGTTTTATCTAAGAACTGTAATTGTTCAGAAGGTATATAACCTTGAGCCGTTTTTTTATTATCATAAGTTCCGTCTAAGGCTATAAACGTCATATCTTTTTTTGGATTAAAGGAGTAATATGTCTTATCTTTTGCAAATCCTGAGGGATTAATTTCATTGAGTAATTCAATGTGTTTTTTCTTCGTTAAGTTACCGCCAACAGCGACATCATGATTTCCTAAACAATAATACCAAGGAGTCGGAAGAACCTTATTTAAGTAATTATACATAAACTCAAAATCTTTTTCGAGGGGTCTATCCGCTGCATCTCCTGTTACTAGAGTAAATTTAACATTTTTTTCTTCTTTTATTTGTTTTGCAGCATCATCAAGAATTGGAAGCGCATAATATTTCATTTTAAAACTTTTTGCAAATTCCGGTCGTGGTGCATCAGGATTATAATGAATGTCAGATATTTGAGCAAATTTAAGAGTTGTTGCTAACACGGATATCGGTGTAAAAAATACCGTAACAAGAAATAAAATAAACAAATTATTTAAAATATGCTTCTTCATAAAAACTCCTTAACTTTTTTTAATTATACCAAAAAAATTTGTTAAGTTATAATGTGTTAAGAAAGAAAAAGTCATGACATTTGGGAACGAAATTACAATAATTGAACTAATTGGTATTATTGCATTTGCAATATCGGGGGCAATTGTCGCAATAAAGCGTAATTTCGATTTATTCGGAATTATAGTTTTAGGCGTCATTACAGCAGTTGGTGGCGGTGCAATCAGAGATATTATTTTGGGAATAATCCCTCCGACAATGTTTAAACACTCATTGTACGTTTTTGTTGCATTTATAACTTCTTGTACGGTATTTGTAGCGGCTATAGTTGCTGCTGTAAAATTCAAAAGAAATAAAGAATTTTTTATGGATTTGGTTAATTTTTTTGATGCAATCGGATTAGGCGTTTTTGCAGTTACAGGAACTAACACCGCAATAATGGCAGGTTATTTGCATAATCCGTTTTTAGCAATTTTTGTTGGAGTAATTACGGGTATAGGCGGAGGCATGTTAAGAGATATATTAGCCGGAAGAGTGCCCTTCGTTCTGTACAAAGATGTTTATGCTTCTGCTGCAATTATTGGCGCAAGCCTTTACTATCTGCTTTTTATTAATGGCGTAAAAGCATCAGTTTCTGTGACATTAACAATTATCATAACTATTTTAATCAGACTAACAGCAACATTTTTTCATCTTAGTTTACCCAGAATATCAAAAAATCAAGATGAATAATTATAAATTCTTATTAAATTATTAAAATAATTATTGTAAAGTTTACACTTTAGTATGTTTTTGATAAAATTATAAAAAATATTTCAAAGGAGAAAAAATGAAAAGATCAGTAAGATTAGACAAAATTCCGCCGTATCTTTTTGCAGAAATTGACAGAAAAATTAACGAAGCAAAAGCAAATGGCGTAGATATTATAAGTCTTGGTATCGGTGACCCTGATACTCCGACATTGGAAGACGTTGTTGAAGAAATGCATATAGCAATAGATGACCCCAAAAATCACGATTATCCGCCTTATAACGGAACTAAAGAATTTCGTGAAGCATCTTGTAAATGGATGAAAGATAGATTTGGTGTTGAACTTGATGCTGATAAAGAAATGCTGGCGAATATAGGTTCAAAAGAAGCAATTGCTCACGTTTTCTTCGCATATGTTGATGAAGGGGATTATACACTTGTTCCGGATCCCGGATATCCGGTATATAAAAATGCCACGATATTTGCAGGCGGAACACCTTATTCAATGCCTCTTTCAGCAGAAAATAATTTCTTGCCTGATTTTGATAAAATTCCTGAAGACATTGCTAAAAAGTCAAAAATAATGTTCTTAAATTATCCAAATAACCCGACAGGTGCGGTTTGTGACTTAGACTTCTTCAAAAAAGCAGTTGATTTTTGTAAGAAATATGATATTCTTCTTTGTCATGACCAAGCATATTGCGAAATGACTTATGACGGATATATTGCGCCGTCCGTTTTGCAAGTTGAAGGAGCAAAAGACGTTGCAATAGAATTTTTCTCTCATTCAAAGTCATACAATATGACAGGCTGGAGAGTTGGTTTTGTTTGTGGAAATGAAGAAGCAATTACTGCATTGGGAACAATCAAAAATAATATTGACTCAGGTGTTTTTAAAGCAGTTCAACAAGCAGCTGTTGCCGCTTTTAATACACCTAAAGAACGTATTGAAAAACTAAATAATATGTATAAAGAACGTAAAGAAGTTATGGAACAAGGCTTAAGGGAATTAGGTTGGAATGTTGAACCGTCGAAGGCAACTTTCTACCTTTGGATTCCTGTTCCGAAAGGATTTACGTCAGAAGAATTTGTAACTGTTATGCTAGAAAAAGCACACGTTGTTGTTCCTCCCGGAAATGGCTACGGAAAACACGGAGAAGGCTTCTTCCGTATTGCATTAACAAAACCTGTTGATGTTATTAAAGAAGCATTAAAACGTATGAAAGATGCAGGTATTTCTTACAATATGACTAAATAGTTATTTTTGTGAAAGGCAGTTTAATTACTGCCTTTTTACAATAAAAAAGGCGGTTTATGACCGCCTTATATACCTCTCTCTCAAGTTCAATGATAAATTATTTAGTACTTCTAAATAATTCTTTAATCATTGAAAAGAAATCATTGTGACCGGTTGTAAAAACATCTGCCGTCACAAGATTAACAAAATGCTTATTCAAACCCTTTCTTGCTAAAGGAGTTACTGTAAATTCTTTTTCAATAGTAAAATCAGTTTCATCAACAAAATTTTTTATTAACATTCTAACCACCCATTTCAATTATAGAATATCAGAATTTAGCCTTATTAAAATCATCTGTTTTATTGAAAAAATGATAAATTTGATTTAAAATTCAATTATAAAAATTTCAGACGTACAAAAGTTTGTCAAATGTTGTTGATGAGGCGGATATGAGTAAACATTCAAAATTTGTTATTTTTATTTTTAGTTTTATAGGAATGTGTTTATCAATACATCTTTGTAAAATATATTATGATGCAAATTTTAATCCGTATGCTCTTGCCAGTTTTTGTTCAATAAGTGATTTTGTCGATTGTGACGGAGTCGCAAAAACAACATATTCACAATTTTTAGGTATTCCTCTTTGTCTTTGGGGTGTTATTTTTTATTTATTTGTTTTTGCAATGATTTTTGCAGATAAACTTTCTAAAATTAAATTTTTAAAATTTATGGAAGTCTTTAAAAACCCGCAATCATATATTTTTTGTCTTGGATTAGCAGCATTTTCTATATCAATGTGTCTTGCAGGAATTTCACTTTTTGAAATACACAAAATTTGTATTCTTTGTATTGCAACATACTTAGTAGATTTGGCTCTGGTCATATGCTCAAAAGATTTTTCAAAACCTGTATATTATGAAATAGAACAATCAATATTAGATTTTTTTGATGCAATTAAAATCAGGAAGTATTTAATATCCTTTGTTGCAGTAGTAATAATTTTTAGCGGAATTTTAACTTATACAACAATTAGCAATGTTTTAACACCACAAATAAAGTCATTGAAAGTCAAATTTGATAAGAATAAGAATTATCCTTCTTTCGATAATGTAATAGGAGAGTTAGATGCAAAAATAACAATACATAAATATTTTGATTATAATTGTGCTTCTTGTTATATGCTAGGTATTTCATTAGAAAGAATTATGAATGAGCTTGACGGTGTAAAAATCGTACAACATAATCTTCCACTTGATTCAGAATGCAACCCTATGTTAACAACAGGCGGTCATAAAGGCTCTTGTCAGATGGCAAGATATGCTCTTGCCGCTAAAAGACAAGGAAAATATCGTGAAGTTCATGAAATATTGTTTGATAAAACACCTTCAACAGAAACGGAAATTATTCAGCTTTTAAGACAAATAAAAACAATAAATATAAAAAAGCTTAAAGAAGATGCAAATTCTCAAGAAGTAAAAAATGAATTAAATCAAGAAATAGAAGAGGCAATCAAAAAAGAAATTGCAGCTACCCCAACAATAATTATAAATATGGAAAAAATTACCGGTAACCTTCCTTATTATTCATTGAAAGAAAAATTGATAAAATTAGGTGCAACGGAGAAAAAATAATGTCTAAAATACTGCTACACGCTTGTTGCGCTGTTTGCGCAGGATATCCGTTGGATTTACTGCGAGAATTAGGTTATGAACCCATAGTTTTTTTCTTTAATCCAAACATTCACCCCAAAGAAGAATATGACAGGCGTTTGAAAGAACTCGTACGTTATACACAGAAACAAAAAATTGAATTGATTATAGAGGAAGAGAATCCCCAAAATTGGTTTGAATACGTTAAAGGACTTGAAAATGAACCGGAAAGAGGTTTGCGTTGTCATAAATGTTTTGAGTACAGATTAATTAAAACCGCAAAAAAAGCAAAAGAATTATCAATTGAAAAATTTTCGACAACACTATTTATCAGCCCTCATAAAATCAGGAATGATATATTGGAAAAAGGTCAATACGCAGAAAAATTATTCGGAATTAAATTTATAGATATAGATTTTAGAAAAAAAGACGGTTTTTTAAAAACGATGAAAATAGCAAAGTCAGAAAATTTTTATAGACAAACCTATTGTGGTTGCGAATTTTCAGAGAAAAAAGAACACGTTACAAATGCTTAATTATATTTAAAAAAAGGGTTGATTTTTCTTTTTTAATTTATATAATTACAACATATTTTTAGTCTATTATGTTGTTTTAGTTATTTAAGAGAAGGGGTAAATTATGCAAGAACTAGAAAAACAATTTCACATCAGATGTGTTGAAGGTGACGTAGGACGATATGTAATTCTTCCTGGCGATCCCGGTCGTTGCGAATCGATTGCAAAATTATTTGACAATCCTCATCACGTTGCTCAAAATAGAGAATATAACATCTATACAGGTACATTGTTAGGAGAAAAAGTCAGTGTATGTTCAACAGGTATTGGTGGACCGTCAGCATCTATCGCAATGGAAGAACTTCATAACATTGGTGCAGATACGTTTATCAGAACAGGTACTTGTGGCGGAATTGATTTAAACGTTCAATCAGGCGATATCGTAGTTGCAACAGGTGCAATCAGATTTGAGCATACATCTATGGAATATGCACCAATTGAATATCCTGCAGTTGCAAATTTGGATATTACAGTTGCTCTTCGTCAAGCAGCACTTGCAATGGGCAAAACAACTCATACAGGTGTAGTTCAATGTAAAGATGCTTTCTATGGACAACATAGCCCTGCAAAAATGCCTGTTTCATACGAACTCCTTAATAAATGGGAAGCATGGAAGAGATTAGGTGTTAAAGCATCAGAAATGGAATCAGCAGCTTTATTTGTTGTTGCTGATGCACTTAAATGTCGTTGCGGTTCTTGTTTCCATGTAATTTGGAACCAAGAAAGAGAAGCTGCAGGTTTAGACCAAAAAATGAGCGAAGATACTTCATCTGCTGTTAAAGTTGCTGTTGAAGCTTTGAAACTTATTATTGAGCAAGACAGAGCAGCAAAAAAATAGTTAATATCAAATATGATAAAAGGATTGTGAGAAATCGCAATCCTTTTTTGTTATAATAAATTTAAAATTGCTTAATAATTACAAAGGAGAAAAAATGTTTGATGTAATTACAATCGGTAGTGCCACAAAAGATGCTTTTATTGAAACAGATAAAGCAAATATCGTTTCTGTATCAAGAAAAGAAAGCAATAGTGCTTTTATGGCTTATCCTTACGGCTCAAAAATTGAAATTAATGAATTTAATGTTGCAATTGGCGGAGGCGCCGTAAATACTGCTTGTAACTTTGCAGGATTAGGAATGAAAACAGGAACAATTATAAAAATTGGTGATGATTCAACGGGAAAAGACATTGTAAAAATGTTAGAAAACAGAAATATTTCAACGGACGGAGTAATTGTTGATGCTGATGAAAATACCGGTTTTTCCGTTATATTGTTGAGTTTTCAAGGTGATAGAACGGTACTTGCTCACAGAGGACCTAATGCTTGTATTTCTGAAAAAGACATTGATTTCAATTTAATAAAAAATTCAAAATGGCTCTATATTGCGCCTCTAAATGGAGAAAGTACAGAAATTTTAGATTTAATTGCAGATTTTGCAGAAAAAAACGACGTAAATATGGCTATAAACGTTGGAACCAGTAGTATAAAAAGAGGCGAACAATATCTTGAAAAAATTTTAAAAACCGCAGAAGTTGTAATTATGAATGCAGAAGAAGCGAGCATGCTAACTAAAATTCAAATAAGACCGGATTCAAAAATTGATAAGTTTTCAGACTGCAAAATACATCCTGACTTGATAAAAATGTTAAAACAATTGAAATCAACAAATGCCAAAATTGTTGTTATCACAGATGGAGGAAACGGTGCATATGCTTATGACGGACGAACATTCTATCAATGCAATGAATTCCCTGCAAAAGTAGTAAGTACTCTCGGTGCAGGTGATGCATTTGCTTCAACGTTTGTAAGTGTTTTGCATAATTCTAATTGGGATATTGAAAAATCTTTAAAATTTGCTGCAATAAATGCCGCTTCAGTCGTTAGTAAATTTAATGCTCAAGAGGGACAATTATCTATATCTGAAATTGAAAAAAGAGCAAATTCTTCACCAGAATTTAAAATCTGTAAAATTATTGAATAAATTAAAACTACTAAAAAAAATACGGCTTCAGCCGTATTTTTTTGAATATAAATATCTTTTCAATTGTACTTATAATTATCTGACGATACCTTTTACAACTTCAAGAACTGCTGAGCCAACACCAAGAAATACATGTTTAAGTAATGTTGTATTTGCAGCAACGTGAGAAACAGTAAAAGCTTGTGACGGTTTGTCAAAAGTTTCTGCCTCACTTGCAACTGCATCAAGACCTTGAGAAATATGTGATTTGAATTTTTCTCCTGCCTTTGCAAATACACTCTTATTTTCTTTAGACTCTGTTTTGTTTTTTGCAGATAATTCAACTGTATCAACGGCATTTTGCATCATGAAAGGATTTGAAACCTTTGCTTGATTAACAGTAACGCCTGAAACGGCACTAATACCAACACTTGAAATTGCGTTTACGTTCATTTTAAATCCTTTCATTTTTGTCTTACACATCTTACAATACAAGTAAAATACAAACATAAATATTTTTGCTATTTATTTAGTGTATTTTTTACATTCTTAATATTTAAAATGCCTATCAAATAAATGACAGGCATTTTAATATTTTATACTAAATATTTTTTTATATCTTGAATAATTAATTCTTCAGTCAAATGATAACGTTCATACAAAATGTCTATAGGAACTCTATCCGTAAATTCTTTTTTTGCGCCAAAGTTTAAAACTTTAACGTCACTATTGGCATAAAATCTTGAAATTTTTTCACCAAACCCTCCGTCCAAGCATCCATCTTCCAGAGTAATTACAAGTCTATGATTTTCTTTCAATTTATTTAAAAGCTCTTCATCTAGCCCTGTTATAAATTTAGGATTAATTAAGGTTGCGTTGATTCCATATTCTTTCAGTTTATTCAAAACTTTATTTCCTAAATGATAGAAATTACCAAGTCCTATAATTGCAATTTCAGAACCTTCATGAGTAATTTCGTATTTATTTAATACAGAATAGTCTGTTTCATCAACTTTCCCTTTTGAAACTACTTCTCCATAAGGAACACGTATAATCACAGGTTGTTTTGTTTGTTCCAGCGAATAATCAAGCATTTTCAAATACTCTTCTTTACATGTCGGAGCAAGATATACAATATTTGGAATATTTGATATTAGAGGAATGTCAAATATTCCAAGATGAGTTGCATCAGCGTCGGAAATTGTTCCCCAATTTACCAATATAGTTGCAGGAGAACTATTTAATGCTAAATCTTGTGAGAGTTGGTCATATGTTCTTTGAATAAATGAACTCAATATGGAGAGAATCGGTTTTGCGCCGTATTTCGCCAACGCCGAAGCATAAGCAATGGCATGCTCCTCTGCAATACCTACATCTGTGTAATTTTTTCCTAACTTATCTCTGAAATTTTGCACAAATCCTGTTGCACCCGGAGTTGCAGGCGATATTGCAATGACAGTCTTGTCATCTTTTTGTTTTTCTAAGATAAAATTAGTTGTAATTGACGCATATGTTTCAACCTCTACTTTATCTTGATTATTATTTTCCAATAAATGTGGTAAAGACCAATGCCCCCATTCTTTATTATCCTCAGCAGGCTTAAATCCCTTTCCTTTAAGAGTGTGAATATGGATTACCGTTGGTTTGTCCGTATCTTTAATCCTTTCAAAAGTTTCTATCAAATCTTCTATGTTATTGCCATTATCAACGTAACAATATGAAAAGCCAAATGTCCTAAAATAATTAAGTTCTGCCTCTCCGCAAGTATCCCTCAACAAAGCAAGGTTTTCGTATAAACCGCCCTGATTTTTTGCAATAGACATCTCATTATCATTAACTATGATTATTATGTTTGAATTTAAAACCGATGCATTATTTAATCCTTCAAACGCTTCTCCTCCACTGAGAGAACCATCTCCGATAAGTGCTACAACATTATATTTTTCACCTTTTAAATCACGTGCCTTTGCAATTCCTGTTGCTAAACTTACAGATGTTGATGTATGTCCAAGTGTAAAAGTATCATGAACGCTTTCATTGGGGTTAAAATAACCTGAAATTTCAATGTTTTCAAGAGGGTTTGTAAATCCTGCTTTCCTGCCTGTAAGCATTTTATGTGGATAACATTGGTGAGATACATCAAAAACAAATTTATCTTCAGGAGAATTAAAAACTTTATGTAATGCAATTGTCGCCTCTACTATTCCTAAGTCAGGTCCCAAATGTCCGCCTACAGCATTCACTCTTGTCAAAATACCTTGTCTTATTTCTTCGGCGAGAATTTTCATTTCATCAAGTGTCAAATTCTTCACATCTTTAGGTGAATTAATCTTATCTAATATTGTCATTCTTCTTTCCTTTTCTAAATATTTAAACTATTTAACCAATTCTCAAGCATTTCATCATTCACATTTCGTCCATATACTGAAAAACCGGATTTAATTTCCGAGTTGGGAACCAGAATTTTCATATCGGTAAATGTCGAAGATTCTCCGCCTCCTCCGTGCGTACAAAAAGGAACAATTATTTTTCCCACAAAGTCATTCTCTGCCAAAAATGTTCTCACCGGTGACGAAAAAGTGTACCACCACACAGGCGTTCCAACAAAAATTATATCATATTCAGACAAATCTTTATTCATTTGTTTTAATTCAGGTTTAAATTTTTCAACTTTTTCAACTTTTACCATTTCAACAACTTTATCATAATCGTTTGGATATGCATTTATAGGAATTATCTCTTCAATATCTCCTCCGATTTTAGATTGTATTTTTTCTGCCAGATACCTTGTGTTTCCTGTATGTGAATAATATGTAATTAAAATCTTTTTTTGCATATTTACCTCTTTCTTAGTACTTGCAATAGAATAACCATACACTCCAATAAATACAATCAACACTGAAACTATAAATATTGATAATTTTCTTTTCATTTATGTTCTCCTTTGCTATGATTTTAATACTTGAGAGCTGCTCTAAGTCAATAGGTTACAAATGAAGGATTTTAACAAATGTACACAATCAAAGAAGTATCAAAAATTATTGATGTTTCAGAACATACAATAAGATTTTGGGCAAAAAAAGGTTTTATTCCTGATATAGAAAGAGATAAAAATAATATAAGATTATTCTCTGAACAAACACTGGAATGGATAAAAATAATTAAATGCCTGTGAGATGTCGGTGTTGACTTGAAATCTGTAGAAAGATACATAAATCTTTGTAAACTTGGTGATTCTACAATTAATGAACGTTATAAAATTATTCTTGAAACAAAAAAAAATGCAATTACAAAAATGGAAAATTTAAAACAACAACTCAAAATGCTTGACTACAAAGAAAATTATTATAAAACCTTAATAGAAAATAATTTAAAGGATAAATATAATCCAATAAACAAATAATTTAAGATATAAATAAAAAGGGCGGCATAATTGCCGCCCGAAAACTGTGGTAAGTGTGTGAATG
>CAZKAS010000035.1:0-18781 GCA_964550875.1 uncultured Muribaculaceae bacterium
GCAAAGCCCTTGCAGTGACAGTGAATGAATAAAGTTTTACAGTTACTGTCATTACGAGGAGTGTAACGACGAAGTAATCCAAAATTGTAAAGTCGTAAATAATTTCCGTGCATTGTATTGCACGCTATAAACTATTGACTACAGACTGCTTTTATTATTTATTTTTTAGTATTACATAAAAATTATATAGGAGTTTTAATGTTTTATTATCCGTTGAATTTACAACTTCCATTAATTTATTGCGTATGTATGCTTATTTATTATTTTAGGTTTTGCGATGAACTCTAATTTGTTAATAAAAAAAATATTTATTTTAGTTTTAATTTATATTGTTTTTTATCTCCTTTTGGAAATTTTGACCTGTACTTATATGCTTTTTACGGCTCATGTTATTGTGAAAAACAATTTTAAAAATGATGGGCTAAAAATGCTATTATATACTTACGATTTCAAGGACGAAAATTATGAGAAATATATACATAAGCCTATTATTGTAAAAAATTCTAAAAAGAATTCAATTGCTATATTTGGTTGTTCTTTCGCATATAGTGGAGATGATAATTTTTTCGCAAAGGATTTATCGAACTTGACCGGACGTTCGGTTTATAACTATGCAATTCCGGGGGCTGGTCCGCAAATGATGTATTATGCGATAAAAAACAATAAAGTTAATTTTGATGATATTGATACTTGTATTTATGTTTATATTGACGATCATCAAGAAAGATGTTGCAAATTTAGATGTGGTCCTTTTGTCGATTTTGTTTTACCAAAATATAACTTGAAAAATAACAATACATTAAAAATTGAATATCCTGATTTTTTTAGAAAAACATCTTTTATTTATCGAGGGTTAGAATATAATATTCCTCTTCACTATAAAAATGCAAAGTATATAGAAAATCTGTTTTGTAATGTCGTTTTACAGTCTTTTGAAAAATTAAAAAAGAAAAATCCAAATATAAAATTTATTTTATTGAATTATTCTGATTGTAAAACAGAAGATTTAATCTGTTATGAAAAATTTAAAAAATCGGGTATGGAAATTTTGTCCGTTAATGATTTAACAGGGCAAAATATGTTTCAAGAAAAATACCAACTTTCTTCAATCGACGTTCACCCGAACGGCACGGCTTGGAATATGATTACGAAAGCGTTGGTTAAAAAAAGTAATCTTTAATTCGATTGATTTTGTCGAGCATTTCTTTGTAAACATTTACCGTTAAAGTTGTTGCTTCGTCAACCAAAACTTACGTCACTACGTTGATGCAGAGGTGTTTTTAATTAAGAAATTTCGATATTTAAAAAAATAGTGTTAAATGACAGTGTAAACCGAGTAGAGTTATCAGATGAAGGTGTAAATACCGGAGTGCCATACTCTGCTTATGCTCCGTTCGCAGTGACAGTGAATGAAAAGATTTCATCAGGCGCAAACAGAGCGGGTCTTTGTCCTCGTGCATTAAAATGCACGCTACAAACTTCTGTTTAAATTATCATAAATTTACCACGTTTTAATTTTGGTATCAAAAAATATTATTTCATATTATTTATTACCTTTTGCTCTATTGTGTGTTTTGCATAACATTTGACAATTCCTAATATCAGTAGCTCCTCCTTTGCTCCAAGCTGTAACGTGGTCTGCGTCCATTTCTTTCAATTGCCATATTCGTTTTTTATTGCTGTCATTATTTAATGCACATAACGGACAATTTGATATTCCTTTCTCTTGAGCTTCCTTTGTCTGGCGTGCATATACTGTTTTTTTATCACGTTCTTCAAAAATACGTATTTCTAATAATTTATTATCAATATTACCTCCTAATACATATTCAAATATGCCTCTTTTGTTTCTTACATATTCGTCTGCATACAGTTCTATAACTTTTTCTCTCATTTTTTTCGTGTCATACGCTTGCTTATGGTAAGTTTCATACAATCTGCCCCAATCAAT
This sequence comes from uncultured Muribaculaceae bacterium, assembly GCA_964550875.1. GTDB lineage: Bacteria > Cyanobacteriota > Vampirovibrionia > Gastranaerophilales > Gastranaerophilaceae > RUG841. The sequence goes on from CAZKAS010000035.1 coordinate 1,952, forward strand.
ACTTTTCATTTCCGAATATACATCTGTAAATATACTGTCGACCCAATCAATTACTGAATTAAAATATGTCTTTAATTCAGTAATGCTTTCATCATGTCTATGCTTTGACATATAGTCTTCAATATTACCTTTGCTAACCCAATTCAATGCGCATTCTAAATAATCTTGTCTGTTAACTGTTCCTGTTATGTACGAACTCCACTTATTTATATTGTTGTTTTGAGAATTACTAAATTCTTCTTTTGCCAATGTTGTGAACGTTCCTGAATAAATTGCATTCAATACCTCTTGATGATTCAAAGGAATACCTGCAATATTTATTGTTTTAAACCATTCTTTAATTTCACTTTCCGTTCCCTCACAAACATAAATCAATAATTTTGCATTTAATATTTTTTCTTGTTTATCTTTTGCAAGACCTCTAAAATATTGTTGCATTCCATTTTCTAAAATTGCAAATTTACTCGTTACAAAACGACCTAAACTTGTAATGCGTTGCTGTCCGTCTAATACTTCAAGTTGCCCGTCTTCTCGTCTGTTGAAATAAATTAATCCGATAGGATAACCTTTTAATATTGACTCAATTACCGCAACATCTTTTTTGCCGTCGGCATAAATATAATTACGTTGGTATTCAGGCTGAATAGTTAATTTCCCATTCATTCCAAATAAACCCTTGCCTTCAATTTCACTATAAACAAATCCTTCACAAATATCTTTTACTCTCCATTCAGTATGCAATTCTGTTTTCATTCGTTACCTCTTTTTGATTATAATTCTTGCGTATGGTGCATATATACGATAGTTAATATTATCTGCCGTATAATAATTGTCCTTTCTATCTTCACCTTTTAAAGTTAAAACGGAATTTATCATCTCATTTTTCTTATCTTTTCCTTTAATATGTGACACAGGATTGATATAAGTTTTATTAGGTAAAAATCCGTTTAAATTTCCTAATGCGATGATTTCAAATTGTTCAGGATTGTATTTATCTAAAAATGTAACAGGAACTCCCATAACCCCTTCATAATCACTTGGTATTGCGTCAGTAAATGGGACTTCAATGGCATCATAATTATCATATTTTTGATATTCTCGTCCTCTAACTTCTTTATGCTTGCTGTGTTTTATATTATCAGCCATTGTCATAAGTTTTAACGGTTGGTGTCTTTTCCCATGATCTAAATTTGTAAGCCATAAACAATTGTTTGTTGCTACTATTCTGTTACCATTTTCAATCCTTGCTTCAGAACCATATAATTGATAACTTTCGGGAACAATAAAACCTGAAATCCATCGTCCCATTCCGGTACCTAGCCAAGCTTTATTTTCTTGTATTTTAAAAAAAATTTCTTTATAAGTCAGACAATTAATGTTACCGATAATTATAAATTTCTTATCTTTCTCAAATATCCAAGCCAAAAACTCTCTAAACAATGAAAAAGGCGGATTGGTTATTATAATATCAGCTTCATCACGAAGTTTTTTAACTTCACTGCTCCTAAAATCTCCATCACCTTCTAAATATTGCCATTCTAAATCTTCAATATCTATAACACCGTTTTTATTCGTATCGTGGTCAAGTTTAAAGATTTTTCCTTTTATTTTATTTATATCAGAATTAAAGTGTGGAGCCTGTTCTTCAAACAATGAGGGTTGATAAGGCATATTAACGTTTTTGCTTTCAAAAGCATAACTTGTACTAATCAATTTTTTAAGCCCAAAAACTTCAAAATTTTGTGCAAAAAACTTTGTAAAATTGCTCCATTCAGGGTCATCGCACGGTAATAAAATCGTTTTATCTCGAAAAACATCAGGATTATAGTCAATATATGCCATTATCTCTTTTTCAATGTCACTCCATTGTGTATAAAATTCATCATTTTTAGCCTTTTTTGCTTGTTTTAAGTTGTCATTTGCCATTTTTTATACCAATTTTTATTAGTAATGTTATCTATAAGTCACATGTTACTAATAAAAAATCTATACAACATACTATATACGGTGTATTTATATGTGTCTTATAGACGGTAGATAACTAAAAGAAAATAAAGCATAATACTAATATGCAAAAAGACGAACGCTTAAAAAGAAAAATATCTAAAAAAATTGGAAATGCAATTCGTTTTTACAGAACTAAAATTGATATTTCTCAAGAACTTTTAGCCCATAATATCGGCGTCGATAGAACTTATATTACTGCTTTGGAACAAGGTACAAAATGTGCTTCTGTTTATTGTCTTTTTATCATCGCAAAAGAATTGAAAATTAGTTTAAAAGAGTTAGTTGATATTAATATTTAAGTGTGTAATTCTATAATTTATAAGAATACTTTATTATTTTTTTTTAACAAATTTTTCTTTATTGCCGAAATTTATTTCTATTGATATAGTTTATTTATGCAAACTAATAACAATTCTTTAAAATTATTTTTTTATATCATTTTAATCTTTGGCTCTTTATTAATGCTCTTGCCGTTTATGTTTATGCTCTCTCTATCTCTTTCCCCTGATGAACAAATATTTTCTTATCCTCCAAAATTTCTTCCTGAATGTATTACTTTCGATAATTATAAAAGTGTTTTTGAAACCATACCTTTGAAACAATATTTTTTTAATAGTTTTTATATTGCTACTATAACTACTATTGGTCAGGTTTTTATATCCGCTCTTGCGGGTTATGCTTTTGCAAGACTCGATTTTCGCTTTAAAGAACCTCTCTTTATAATCATTTTGATAACTATGATGATTCCTCCTCAAGTTAATATCATTCCTCTGTTTTTTCTTATGAGAGAATTAAATTGGGTTGATTCTTATCAGGCAATGATTTTGCCGGGTATGTTCGGCGGTTTTGGCGTTTTCATGATGAGGCAATTCTTTAAAATGTTGCCTAAAGATCTTGAAGATGCTGCAAAAATTGACGGTTGCGGAACTTTCGGTATATTCTTTAAAACCGCTCTCCCTCTCGCTGCTCCTGCTGTCGCTACTCTCGGTATCTTCTCTTTTATCTCTATCTGGAATTCCTTCATGTGGCCTCTAATCATTACTACTTCCGACTCTATGCGCACTTTGCCCGTCGGTCTCGCCTATTTGAAATCCGGCTATCGTGAAGTTATTATGTGGGGTGAATTGACCGCATTTTGCGTTATTTGTTGTCTGCCTGTCATTATACTCTTCATTTTGGGTAGAAAATATTTTATTAATGATATTATGAGTGGCGGTGTAAAAGAATAGTTTCCTAAGATTTTTGCAATAAAAAAATCTGCCCTCCTTGAGAACAGACTTTTTCTTTTTTTACAACAAAATCTTATTTCTTTGTTCTAACTACCCATTCTTTATATTGGGTATATTTTAGTCCTTCTTTTGTTGCTGATGCATTACAATTTTCCATGTCTTTGTTTGAACAATATGCTGCTGTCGTGTTTGCATCAATTTCAACTTCAAAAACCATTTCTTTTTCTCCAAATACCATATAATTATATATCGGGTATTTTTCTTGTCCTGTCGTTACAGTGCTAACATCTGACGGATATTTTCCGTTCTTCGCAAAATCTTCTTTCAAAAAAGAAATAACTTTTCCATATTGATCAAGGCCTTCTTGTACTGCTGCATTAACCGTTTGTTGTACTGCAGGTGCTTTTTGTTCAACTGCTTTTTGCGGTGTTGCTTCCTTCTTTGCACAACCTGTTAAAATAACTGCTGATGCAAGAAATGCTATCATTAAAAATGCCTTTTTAAACATAATTTTTCCTTTCTTCCTCTTTGTCTTGAAAATATCATGATTTTAAAATTTTTTCAAGATTTTATTTTGTTTTGAAGATTTGAAAATAACTTTTTTCGCCCTTTTTAGCCTTTTTGAATTGTTATTTTTTCTCCGTCTGTATCTATTACTGCTGTATCGCCTTTTTTGATTTCTCCCGATAAAATATATTTCGCCAGAGGATTTTCTACAAGTTGCATTATCGTTCTTTTTAACGGTCTTGCTCCGTATTGTGGATTAAAACCTTCTCTTGCAATTAATTCTCTTGCATCATCTGTTATATCCATTGATATTTCTTGTTCCTTTAAAAGTTTTTCAAGATATTTAATTTGAATATCTGTGATTTGTTTTAAATCTTGCATTGTCAGCGCTTTAAAGAATACTGTTTCATCAATTCTGTTGAGAAATTCCGGTTTAAATCGGGTTTTCATAATTTCTTCGATTTCTTCTTTTAAATTGTTGTATTCTCGCTCACTTAACATCGTTTTAACTGTGTTTTCCAATATTATGTCACTTCCGATATTACTTGTTAAAATAATAAGAGTGTTCTTGAAATCAACGGTTTTCCCTTTTGAATCGGTCAATCTGCCGTCATCAAAAATTTGCAACATAATATTAAATATTTCAGGGTGTGCCTTCTCTATTTCATCAAAAAGTATCACGGAATAAGGCTTCCTTCTGACTGCTTCCGTTAATTGTCCGCCTTCATCATAGCCGACATACCCCGGAGGTGCGCCTACAAGCCTTGCTACCGTATGCTTTTCTGAGTATTCTGACATATCAATTCTGATAAGAGCATCTTCGTCATTAAACATAAATTCCGCAAGTGCTTTTGCCAGTTCTGTCTTGCCTACTCCCGTTGGTCCAAGAAAAATAAATGTACCAATCGGTCTGTTGGGGTTCTTTAATCCCGATCTCGCTCTTCTTATTGCATCGGAAACTATTGAAACTGCTTCTTCTTGTCCAATTACTCGTTTATGCAAAAAATCTTCCATTTTTAGAAGTTTTTGAATTTCGCTTTCCATTAATTTTGATACGGCAATACCTGTCCATTTGCTCACTATTTCCGCAATATCATCTTCATCAATTTCTTCTTTTAAAAGTTGATTGTCTGAAAAATCTTTATTCTTCGTGTTCTCAAGTTGTTTTTGAAGATTGATTAATTTTCCGTATTTGAGCTCTGCTGCACGCTGCAAATCTGCCTCTCGTTCCGCTTTCTCAATTTCTATTTTAACGTTTTCTATTTCCTCTTTTATTGACGCTTCGCCCTTAATTGAACTTTTTTCCAGCTCCCATTGATGTTTAATAATATCAATTTTTGTATTTAATTCCTTTAATATTTTATCAATGTGTTCTATCTTGTCATTGTTTTCGTTTGTTGCTTCACTTTGAAGAGCTGTTTTTTCTATCTCAAGTTGCATCTTCTGTCTGACCATATTATCAAGTTCTTCCGGCATTGAATCAATTTCTATACGCAATGATGATGCGGCTTCATCTATCAGGTCAATTGCTTTGTCCGGTAAAAACCTGTCTGTTATGTATCTGTCTGAAAGTTTTGCCGCTGCAATAAGCGCTGAATCTTTTATCCGTACTCCGTGATGAACTTCATAACGTTCTTTCAATCCTCGCAAAATACTGATTGTATCTTCAACGCTTGGTTCATTTACCATTACCGGTTGAAAACGTCTTTCAAGTGCCGGATCCTTTTCAATATATTTTCTGTATTCATTAACAGTTGTTGCTCCTATGCAACGAAGAACTCCCCTTGCAAGCATCGGTTTTAATAAATTACCTGCATCTGTTGATCCCTCTGCTGCTCCTGCGCCTACTACCGTATGAAGTTCGTCTATAAACATAATTATTTCTCCGTTTGAAGATTCTACTTCCTTCAGTACGGCTTTCAATCTTTCTTCAAATTCTCCACGAAATTTCGCTCCTGCAATTAATGCGCCTATATCTAACGATACAAGTTTTGTATGCTTTAAACTTTCCGGTACATCTCCTCTTACGATACGCTGAGCTAATCCCTCTATAATCGCTGTCTTTCCTACTCCGGGTTCCCCAATTAAAACAGGGTTGTTCTTCGTCTTTCTGTTTAAAACTTGAATTATCCGTCGAACTTCTTCATCTCTACCGATTACAGGGTCAAGTTTGCCTGTTCGTGCCGCTTTCGTCAAATCTGTCGAATATTTTTCTAATGATTTATATGCATCTTCTGCATTCGCTCTATCCGATTTTTGGTTCCCTCTGATTTCTTTCATTGCTTTCAAAACCTTATCTTTTGTTACGTTAAAACGGTTTAATAAAACTGATGTTTCCGGCAATTCTACCATTGCCAGAAGAATATGTTCAATCCCGATAAAAGAATCTTTTAACATATCTGCTTTTTCTTTCGCTAAATCCAACAATCTATGCGCTGAATTTGACAGGTATAAATTTCCTCCGCTTACCGCTGTTTCAAGTTGCGGAATTTTGGATATTTCTGCGGTCATTTCTTTTTGGAAATTTTGGTTATCTATTTTCAAAATTTTTGCATAATCTTTTGCTACTCCTTCTCCATCTTCAATAATCGCATACAATATATGAAGCGGTTCCAGTTGCGAATTTCTGTTCTTTAACATTATTTGTTGTGAAGAATATAAAATTTGTTTGGTATAATCGGTTAATTTGTTAAAATCTATCATATAAACCTCTTATCTTTTTATCTTATATTCTTATTTTAATGTTTTTTTTACTAAAATCCGTAAAATTTATTTTTTATTAATTATTCCGCTAGGTAATATTATTTTTAAACTCGTTCTGTCGCATCTCTTTTGTATTAATATTCTTCCTTCGTGCATTGCTATTATCTTTTTCGCTAAATATAAACCGTTATTGTATGCTAATTTTGTATAGGTCGTATCTTCTCTTTTACTGAATATATCCTCCCCCTCAAATTCAAATGGCGCCAGTATTTCAAATCTTAAATTGTTGTGTAATACTTCCGCCTTTAATATAATTTGTGAGTTCTCTTTGCACCTTTCGTTTATTTGAAATAAAATGTTCTCTATTGCCTTTTTTAACTTCTCTTCATCTGCATATATTTTGCTTTCCGCTACTATATTCGTCGTCATTATTGTGTTTTTTGCCTCTAAAAAATCTTTGCAGTTTTCGGTAACTTTTGATATGAATTGACTTAATGTTATTTTCCGCTTTTCCGCTTGTATGTTCTTTTCTTCATATTCAATCTCTTCTATATTATTTTTTAAAATCCTGTATGAGGTTTCTGTGGAATATAGTATTTCTGAAATTAAATAATTATTCTTTTTTGACTTTAAAACTAATTTTAATGCCAATATCTGTGAAATTAACGGGGTTGCTAATTCGTGTTTTAAAAAATTTATTAATTTGAAAAATTTTCTCTTGTATTTTTTTTCCTCTGTTATCTCTTTAAGAAAAAATAAATAAATTACTTCTTTCGTCGTTTCTTCCGTTAATTTTTTTGCTCTGATTTCGTACGCTATTTCCTCACTTCCTTCTAAAAAATTTTGTCGGATTGCTTTCCCGAAACATTCTTTTTCCTTTATTCTTAATTCCTTTAGAACGTTTCCTCCACAAGATACATTGGAAAAGTTTGATAACAAAATTTGAAAGTTTTCATCAGCAATTACAATTTTTTCATCTGAAAAATTGATAATTCCATCTACTATCATTTTGATGTTTGAATTATCAATACTGTTAAGCGGATTTAAAACAAATGTTTTTATTTTACTATTCATCATATAGTCACCTCACTTTGTCTATTAATCTTACGTTTATAAAAAAATTTTGTATATTACTCAATTAGGTAGTATTGAAAATTTTATATCCTCTTTCTCTTAATGCCTAAATATCCTTGAAATGTCTGCCTTTTCGACATTATCTTTTTTTTCTATATATTTGTATCATCCAATTGGTGCCAAAAAGTTTTAATACTTTTTTTATCCTCTCTGAAATATTTGGCTATGTTTCTTTCTCTGTCAAAGATACTATTATATTGTTATTCTTTTGAATTTTGTATTCTTGCGGTTTTAAAATAGTGACAAATGCCTTTTTTTTGGCTATACTCTTTGAGAGGTGCTGTTTATGAAAAATAACGTGAAGATTTCTTTAGGTTTCATATATGTTTTAATTTTTATATTTTTTGTTTGGTTTTTATCTGATGATGTTTTTTCCGGTGATGATATATCCGGTTTGCTATCTCTTTTAAATGGTGGCGGACAATACAATGTTGACGGCTTTTTTACTGCTTTGATTTCCAATTTTGTCGGCATAACAATACCGGAATTTTTACATATTAATCTTCATCAATTTTCTATGACCGCAGGTGCGTGGATTAGAGCCTTTAATACGGTTTTGCTTTGTTTTGTTCTCCCTCTCTTTGCGTTTAACGGCAGAGAAAAAGGAAAGTCTTTTATTCTATTCTCCTTATTTTCTCTTTTTTACTTTTGCTATGCTTCTTCAAATATGAATTTCGATTGGGCTAATCCCTATGAATTACCTAATTATGAAATATTCGGCTCGTTTATTCTCTTGACAGAATATGCAAGTCATTTCGGTCAATTTTTAAGTTTGCTTTTGGGCTTGAGTGTCGTTTATTTTATAATCTCTCACTTCTCTCAAAACAAACTTCCTGATATGAAAAACTTGAAAATCCTTACGATAATTGCTTTTTTGACAGCAATTTCTTCAATGTTTGTTAATCTTATTGTTGGTTTTTTATTTTTTGGTGTTTGTGTTTATTTGTTAATTCTAAATGCAAAAACTAATCCAAAATTAATAAAAGAAAATGGTAAAATTATTTATATACCTGCTTTTGCATATGTGTTCGGTTCAATTCTCTTTGGAATTTATCCTTCTTATGGAACATTCTTTTCTTTCTCAGGTTTAAATTTTACTTTTTTAAAATCTTTGTTTAATTTCTTAATTCTTTCAAATGTTCTTGAAATAGCGTTGCTGGTTATTCTGACGGCAATTCTGTATTTTCTTGCTTTGCATAAGTCAACATATATCAAAAGGTCAAATTTTGCAGTATATGTAACGCTTTTAGGTGCATTTGTTTACTTTTTATTGTTCTCTTCAGCGGAAATAAAAGTTGCGGTTTTTCTGACGGAGTCTTTGGTTTTATTTAGAATGCTGGTGATTTCTTTTATATTTTTGCTTTTTGGAGCTTGTCTTCGTGAACATACTTCGGAGCCGAAAGAGTTGAAAATAGTTTCTGTGTTATTCTCAATAGTTTTAATTTCTTTTATGGTTGTTCAAATTCCTTTTGTCTATACAACAATGTCAATCTGGAAAACTGCTGCAAAAGAAACAAAAGTCACGGTTTATTGTGTTGAAAAAATGTATCGTTTTTATTCCTTGTTGGGAAAAACTGCTCTCCTCCCTGATGATGCGCTTTTAAAAATTTTTAAAATTCAATCTTTCGTTGATGATAAAAATGTTCAACAAAATGAAAAAATTACATCAAGAACTTTTTTCAAAAATACCTCTTTCATTTCTTACTATAAAAAATTCTATAAGGGGGCGGAAATTGTTCCTTATAAATTTATTGATGCTAAAAAAGCCATAAAAATTTTTTATGAAGAGGGCGGAATGCTTGATAAAAACGATGTTTCAAAAGTTAATTTCCAAAAATTGTATGATAATAAATTTGTCTTAAATAGAGCAATAGAAAAGTCAAAATATGATAAAAAATAAACAAAAAGCATTATTAATAGGAACTTATGGTTTAATTCACGCAATCGTGGATTTTTGTTGTGCCTTGATGCTGTTTTCTTTCGTGGGAAAAGTTGAGATAATGGTTTTGTTGCAATTGGCAATAATATATAATTCACTTGCTTTTGGATTGCAATTCATATTTGGTTTTTTGGCAGATAAAATAAAAAAATATGAAAATTTTTCTATTTTTGGTTGTTTGTTTTTAATTTTAGGATTTTTCCTTTATAAAAACCCTTTACTTGCAATGATTGCAATGGGGATAGGAAATTCACTATTCCATGTCGGTGGTGGAGTAATTGCTCTTGAGGCAGGTAACGGACGTGCAAAACTTTCCGGTGTTTTCGTCGCTCCCGGGGCTGTTGGTTTATTCTTTGGAACGTTGGTAGGCTCTTTTAAAGAACTTAATACAATTTGGTTTGCTTTTCTTCCTCTTTTGGCTGTTGCGTTGATGTTTTTTATTACTCCTAAAAATGAAGTTCAAAAAGTTTATGAAAATAATTCAAGTAAACCGATTTATTTTTCTATTGTGTTAATGGTATTAATTTCCATTTGTATTCGTTCTTTTGTCGGTTTGGGTTATGATTTTGCAGCAAAAAATTCTATGCCATTACTTTTTTCATTCGTTTTTGCAATTGCTTTAGGCAAGGCTATCGGAGGTTTTTTGGCAGACAAGTTCGGAATGTTTAATACGGCTGTTATCGGTTTGCTGTTATCTATTCCATTGTTAAAATACGGTTATATTCCTCAATTGGCAATTTTAGGCATGTTCTTCTTTAATATGACAATGCCTGTTACAATGACGGTATTAGCAAATATGATGCCAAAATATAAAGGTTTTTCTTTCGGATTGACAACACTTGCTCTATTATTGGGATATTTGCCTATAATATGTGAATACAAAGTATCTCAAAGTATGTTATTCATAGAAATACTTTTCGCTTCTGTTATTGTGACGGCGATATCTTTGAAATTGTATGAAAAATTATTTCATAGGCCGCAATAACAACGATTATTCATCTCGTAGTTTCATATATTCTTTCAGTGCTGCTTTCCAAGTTCTGCAAATGTTGTCATTGTACATTACACTGTTTTTTGGACGTTTTGCATCTCGTGGAAAATCTTCTGTTGTGCAAGGCAAAAGATTTACATCTAAATCGGCAAGTTCAAAAATTTCTTTTGCAAATCCGTACCAAGAGGTTTTACCTGTTCCACAAATTTGATAAATTCCATAAGGTGCTTCTTCCGAAAGTAAGGTAACAATTCCGTCAGAGAGCTCCTGTGTCCATGTCGGACAACCGACTTGATCATCGACAACTTTGATTTCAGGTTTGTCAGCAAGAGATAACATTGTTTCTACAAAATTTTTTCCGTGTAAACCGTAAAGCCAACTCGTCCTTGTTATGTAATACTTTGAGCAATATTTTTCAATTGATTTTTCCCCTAAATATTTTGTTTTTCCGTATTCATTAATCGGGTTACGTTCGTCGTATGGAAGATAGGGGGCCTTTTTTGTTCCGTCAAAGACGTAATCCGTTGAAATATAAACTATTGGAATATCTAATTCCGCACAAGTTTTTGCAAGATTTTCGGTGCCGATAACATTAATTTTATTCGCTAACTCTTTTCCGTCTGTTTCTGCTTTGTCAACGTTCGTATATGCTGCGCAATGAACAACTGCATCAGGTTTTGTTTCTTTTAAAACTTTCTGAACTAAATCAAAATTAGTAATGTCTAAATTATCTACATCTGTTTCAATTGTGTCAAAACCTGCATCTTCCAACGTTGGACACAAATCTTGTCCAAGCATTCCCTTTGCTCCGGTAACCAAAATCTTTTTCATATTTAACCTCTTATCATTTTAAATTATAACAGACAATAAACATTTTTTCAAAAAGAAAAATGTTCTTTTAACTGATTTTATTTGAAATATTTCTGCAAAGTGCATTTGAATATAACAAATCAGCATGGTAAAGTTGAAAAAAAGAGGTAAAAATGAAAAAAATTATAAATTTTGTATTAGCAATGTTTTTAGTTTGTTCGCAGGCTTATGCATCAAATTCAGAGGTGAAAAATATGAATAATTTAATCAACCAAGACAGATTGGTAAATTCTTTTATCAGATATGCAAAAATTGACACGGGTTCAGACCCCGCAAAGGCAGAAATTCAAATTCCAAGTACAGAAAAACAATTTGACCTTGCAAATTTGCTTGCGGAAGAATTAATAAAATTGGGATTGCAAGATGTTAATGTCAGCAACCATTGTGTAGTTACTGCAAAACTTCCGGCAAATATTGAAAATGCTCCGATTGTGGCGCTCTTTGGGCACGTAGATACAGCTCACGATGTTCCGACAGGTGTTGTTAATCCTCAAATTTATGATTATAAAGGCGGCAATATTACTCTCTTAAACGGAACAATAATAAGTGCGGAAGATTTAAAAGATGAAGTCGGTCACAAAATTATTACTACAGACGGAACAACACTTTTGGGTGCTGATGATAAAGCCGGTATTGCGGAAATTATGGAAGCAATTGCCGTTCTTGTTGAAAATCCTTCAATTAAACGCCCGGAAATAAAAGTTGTTTTTACCCCCGATGAAGAAACGGGCATGGGGCTTTCAATTTTTGATACAAAAAATTTTGAAGCTGACCTTGCATATACCGTAGATGGCGGTGCCCCGCACGAAATTGATACGGAAACTTTTAACGCCTATAATCCCGAAATAACGATTATGGGCAAAGTCGTTCACTGTGGTTATGCTTATGGGAAAATGATTAATTCTCTCGAACTTGCAAATGATTTTGTTTCAAAATTACCAAAAAATGAAACTCCGTCAACAACAAAAGACAGAGAGGGTTATTATTTTGTGGACGAAATATCAGGCACGGCAGAAAAAACAACAATTAAAATGCTTGTTCGTGATTTTGATTTGAAAAAAGCGGAAGAACGTGTGGATTTTCTTGAAAAAACGTTAAAACAAATTGAAAAAGAAAATAAAGGCTGCAAGATTGTTTTTAACCCGAAACCTGTTTATAAAAATATGAAAGAATATTTTAATCAAATGCCCGAAGTTATTACTTATGCGGAAGAAGGTATAAGACGTAGCGGTTTGACCCCTGTCAGAAATTCCGTAAGGGGAGGTACGGACGGTTCTCATTTGACATTAGAAGGTCTTTTGACTCCTAATTTGGGTGCAGGTGGAATTAATTTCCACTCGCAAACAGAGTTTGTTTCTGCGGAAACGATGTCGAAATGTTGCGAAAATGTTTTAAATATTTTACAAGTATGGGCGGAAAAAGCTCCTGAAATTATGCCTAAAATATTGAAAGACGGAAGACGTAAATAATGTCAGATAAAGATTTTATAAAGAATTTGTAAAAAATGGTGACATATAAAATCCTCGTTTTATAATTTTTTATGTAAAAAGAACACACAGAAAGTATGGAAGGAAGATATATGAATAAATATCTTGAAAATGTATTAGCAAAAGTTGAAGCAAAAAATCCTAACGAACCGGAATATTTACAAGCCGTAAAAGAAGTTTTATCAAGCATTGAACCTGTTATCGATGCAAATCCGGATTTTGAAAAGTTGGCAATTTTGGAAAGAATAGTAGAACCGGAAAGAATTATAACATTCAGAGTTTCTTGGGTTGATGATAATGGTCAAGTTCAAGTGAATAGAGGATTTAGAGTTCAATACAGTTCTCTTATCGGGCCATACAAAGGCGGTTTGAGATTTCACCCGAGCGTAAACCAAAGTATTATGAAATTTTTGGGATTTGAACAAATTTTCAAAAATGCACTCAGCGGTTTGCCGATTGGTGGTGGCAAAGGCGGTTCCGATTTTGACCCGAAAGGTAAGTCTGATGCGGAAGTTATGCGTTTTTGTCAAAGTTTTATGACAGAACTTTATCGCCATATCGGACAAGACGTTGACGTACCTGCAGGCGATATCGGTGTTGGCGGAAGAGAGATAGGATACTTGTTCGGTCAATACAAAAGAATTAGAAATGGCTACGAGGGTGGCGTTTTGACAGGTAAAGCAGTCGGTTACGGCGGTTCTTTAGCAAGAACTCAAGCAACAGGCTACGGTTTGATTTACTACATGAGAGAAATGCTCAAAGCTAATGGCGGTCAAACTTTTAACGGCAAGACAGTAACAATTTCAGGTTCAGGAAACGTTGCGATTTATGCTTGCGAAAAAGCTCAGGAATATGGTGCAAAAGTTGTTGCAATGAGTGATTCAAATGGTTGTATTTATGATAAAAACGGTATTGACCTCGCTGCAATCAAACAAATTAAAGAAGTTGAACGAGGAAGAATTAAAGAATACCTCAAATATCACTCAGATGCCGAATATATGGAAACAGTTGACAGAAACGATGCTCCGATTTGGACAATTAAAACAGATGTCGCCCTTCCTTGTGCAACTCAAAATGAATTGAGTTTAACATCAGCAAAAAAATTGGTCGCAAACGGTGTAACAGCAGTCGGAGAAGGCGCAAACATGCCGTCAACAGCCGATGCAGTTGAATATTTACAAGAAAACAAAGTCCTCTTTGCTCCTGCAAAAGCAGCAAATGCAGGCGGTGTTTCAACATCTGCAATTGAAATGTCACAAAACTCAATGAGATATTATTATACTTTTGAAGAAGTTGACAAACGTCTTGATGCGATTATGACAAACATTTTTAAATCTTGCGATGAAGCGGCAAAACAATACGGAATGGACGGCAACTATGTAGCAGGTGCAAATATTGCTGCATTCCAAACAATTTCAAAAGCAATGAAAGCTCAAGGTATCGTGTAATTTTTTACGCAGAGAAAACAAAATCGAAAACCGCTCTTTTAAGGGCGGTTTTCTGTTGAAAGTTTTGTAAAAAGCACGATTTTTATTTGACAGAAAGCATGTTTATTCTACAATAGAAAATGTCAAGAAGTCACAGCGGTGGCATGTCGCTATGATTTCCGCAATCACCGTAAGGGGTTGGCGATAATCTTCACACAACAAGGTTTAAAACTTTCTGCGTGAGGGGCGGTAAAGAGGCTCGGGTGCCGTTAGTGAAATTAATTTTGCTAATAAACTTTTGAAAAGTACACTTTAATACCGATTATCGAGAAACTTCCGAAACGGTACAAAACAAAGGAAAAGGAGAAAACTATGCCTAAACTAAAAACTCACCGTTCAGGTGCAAAACGTTACAAAGTTACTGCTTCAGGTAAAATTCTCAGAAGAAAAGCAGGTATTGGTCACCTTCTTCAACACAAAGACGGATCAAGAAAAAGAAAAATCTTCAAGATGTGTGAAATTTCAGGAACTCATTACAAATTGATTTCCAAAGAACTTCCATACAAGAAGTATTCACGTTAATTGAGAAGAAAGGAATAATATCATGAGAGTTAAACGCGGAAACGTATTAAGAAAAAGACATAAAAAAATCTTGAAACTTGCAAAAGGTTTTCAAGGTGCAAGAAGCAGAATTTTTAAAGTTGCAAACGCAGCCGTAATGAAGGCTTTAAAATACAAATACAGAGATAGACGTAATCTTAAGAGAAATATGAGAAGACTCTGGATTGTAAGAATTAACGCTGCAACAAGACAATACGGAATGAGCTATTCAAAGTTCATGAACGCATTGAAAAAATCAAATGTTACGGTTAACAGAAAAATGTTGGCTGAAATGGCTGTAAATCAACCTGAAGCATTTTCAGTAATTGTTGAAACAGCAAAGAAAGCTAACGCATAGTTTATCGGTACAACCGAAAAAAAGACTGCTCAAACAGCAGTCTTTTTTAATGGATTCTTTTCAATAAAAAGAGATATTTCACAAAACTTTTGAAATATCTCTTTTTTTTTTGTCTTTTACATTTTATTAGAGGCTTTCGGGAGATGCAATTTTTCCGAGAATTGCACTTGCTGCTGCAACCGCAGGAGATGCGAGATAAACTTCGCTGTCAACGTGTCCCATTCTTCCGACAAAATTTCTGTTTGTTGTAGATATTGCTCTTTCGCCTGCTGCTAAAATACCAGCATGTCCTCCAAGACAAGGACCGCAAGTCGGTGTGGAAACAGCACCGCCTGCTTTGATAATTGTTTGGATATATCCTTTTTCAATTGCTTCGAGATATATTTTTTGAGTACCGGGGAAAACAATTAATCTTACATTTGGGTGAACTTGTTGCCCTTCGAGAATTTCAGCGGCAACTTTTAAGTCTGAAAGTCTGCCGTTTGTGCAACTTCCGATTACCGCTTGGTCAATCTTAATTTCTCCGACTTGAGAAATCGGTTTTGTGTTTTCGGGTAAATGAGGGAATGCAACCGTCGGCTCAATATCTGCGCAATCATATTTTATAATTCTTGCGTATTCTGCACCTTCATCACTCTTATAAATTGTGTAAGGTCTTCTTGAACGATTTTTAAGATATGCTTCTGTTTTATCATCAGCAGCAATTATGCCTGTTTTTGCACCCGCTTCAATTGCCATATTGCAGAATGTAAATCTTCCGTCCATATCCATTTCTTCGATAACATTTCCGCCAACTTCAAGTGCTTGATATAACGCTCCGTCAACTCCAATATCTCCGATTAAATGAAGAATTAAATCTTTTGCGGACACCCATTTGTTAAGTTTTCCGTTAAATTCAACCTTTATTGTTTCGGGAACTTTAAACCATGTTTCACCAGATGCCATACCGCAAGCAAGATCCGTTGAGCCGACACCTGTTGCAAATGCTCCAAGTGCGCCATATGTACAAGTATGTGAATCGGCTCCGATAATTAAATCTCCTGCCGTAACAATTCCTGCTTCAGGTAATAATGCGTGCTCTATTCCCATTCTGCCGACTTCAAAGAAATTTTCAAGTTCTTGTTCTTTCGCAAATTCTCTAATCATTTTTACTTGTTCTGCTGATTTAATATCTTTGTTAGGAACAAAATGGTCAGGTACAAATACGCATCTCGTTTTGTCAAAAACTTTCTCGCAACCGATTTTCTTAAATTCTCTGATTGCTACAGGCCCTGTTATATCGTTAGCAAGAGTAATATCTAACTTTGCAGTTATAAGTTGTCCCGGTTTAACTTCTTCTAAACCTGCATGCGCTGCAAGAATTTTTTCGGGTATATTCATTGGTCTTGTCATATCTTTTTCCTTTATTCTTTTATTTTGTCTTAAATATATTATAAATACTATGTTTTTTCAACTTAAATAAAGATGTACTGCAAAATAAAAATTTATACTATTTGTTTTGTATATGCTATAAAATAATAAATTGTTCGGATTCAAGAAGTAATCGCAACACTAACGCCTCAAGTATAATAAAATCAA
>CAZKAS010000036.1:0-216 GCA_964550875.1 uncultured Muribaculaceae bacterium
TTACAAACACAAATATTGTTTGGAACAATATATACAAAAAAGAATACCAAGAAGAGAACAATATTTTTTTCCCGCCTGAAATAACAATGTGTGAGGATATTATTTTCGGTATAAATGCAACTTTGCAGGCTAAAAAACTTGCTTATGTCGATGAAAATCTTTTATATTATCGTATAAATCGTCCTAATGCTTCCAGTGGGGGGGGGGGGGCTGAAT
>CAZKAS010000036.1:226-18616 GCA_964550875.1 uncultured Muribaculaceae bacterium
CGCCCCCCCCCCCCCACCCCCCCACCCCCCCCCCCCCCCCCCCCCCCGCCCCCCCTCCCGCGGGGCGAATGAATATTTTGATGTTTTTACTCAATATGAAGTTTTACGAGAAAATTTTGAAAAACAGGGAATTTATGACGCAATTAAAGTAAAATTTATTGTTGATGCTATTTATACAATGATTTTTTTCCTTAAAAGAATTAAACCTTCGCTTAAAAAGAAATTTTTTTACAAAATGCAAATCGTATTTCAGAAATATTATGAGGAAGAATTTTCTTCTATGGAGAAACTTGAAAAATTTGATTGTACAACATACTTTAATCTTAACAGAATAAGAAATAATCCATATTGGAAATATAGGATTTTAGATTGTTTTGACAAAATTATTCATATTGAATCTTGGATAGGCGGAAAAGTTTTGGTTTTGTTTTCCAGAAAAGAAATTTGGATTGATGACTGATAATTATATTTACGTCAAAGACTTGACCTCAACTTATTAAAAGCGTTATACTGACAATATTCTAAAGTATAAAAGGGAGTATGAATGGGGCGTCTGTTTTATTCAAGAAAAATTGTTAAACTTGAACCTCAACATTTGATTGAACAGTACAAAGACAAATCAGAATTGCCTAAGCATATAAGGGTGGATTTAAGTACTGTGTGCCAGTTGAAATGCCCATCTTGTTATATGCGCCAAGAAGAAGCAGCAGTTAAAAAAGGCTGTAAAATTGGCAATATGAAATTTTCAAATTTTAAAAAACTGATTGACGATAACAATATTGAAAGTATTGAATTATCAAATAGTGGTGAAATTTTTCTTAATCCGGACTTTGTAAAAATTATCAAATATGCAAGAGAGAAGGATATATATTTAACAGCCGACAATGGAGTAAATCTTAATTATTTAACCGATGAGCAAGCAGAAGCTCTTGTCAAATATGAATTTGCATCAATGACTATTTCTCTCGACGGAGCCAGTCAGGAAACTTATTCTGTCTACAGAATAGGTGGAAATTATGACAAAGTTATTGAAAATATTGAAAAAATTAATTTTTATAAGAAAAAATACAAAAAAAGTACGCCTCATATGGTTTGGAAATTTATAGTTTTTGGTCATAATGAACACGAAGTCCAAAAAGCAAAAAAAGAAGCAAAAAGACTTCATATGGAAATGAAATTTGATGCCAACTGGGATGAAAAATACTCTCCTATTAAAAACAGAGAAAAAGTTTTAAAAGAAACAAAATTGCAATCTTTAGATGTAAATATTTCTCCTGTTGAGCAATTACAAGAATATGAAGACGGTATAGTAGATTGGTTTTTCTGTCGAGATTTGTGGGAACCGCAGATAAATTGGGACGGGCAAATTCTTGGTTGCTGTGCAAACTTCAAAGAAAATTTTGGAGGAAATGCTTTTAATGATGGTCTTTTAGAGTCCTTAAATCACCCTTATATGATATATGCAAAAAACATGGTCACAAACAATGCAAAACCTGCAAAAGACATTCCTTGTTCTCGTTGTTGGGTTTATAAAGATATGAAAAAAAATAATCGTTGGTTAAAATCACCAAAAGTCGAAGGAACAATTTAAAATTATGGCAAAAAGAACTTTAAATAAACATGTATTAAGAAAAAAACATCTTTTTGAACAATATAAAGATGAGTCTGAATTACCTAAGAGAGTAAGGATTGAGGCAAGTTCAAAATGCCAGTTGGATTGTGTTGAATGCTATATGCGAAAAGATCCGGAAGGTGTTGAACGTGGTTGTAAACTCGGTAATCTTAAATTTGAAGATTTTAAAAAGTTTGTTGATGAAAATGATATTGAAAGTGTAGAACTTTCCAATCATGGAGAAATTTTTCTTAACCCTGAACTTGGAAAAATAATTAAATATGCTTATAAAAAAGGAATTGAGCTTAACGCCGGCAATGGAGTCAACTTAAATTATTTACCGAAAGGAATGGCGGAATTACTGGTTAAGTACCGATTTCAAAGTCTTGTTATTTCAATAGACGGTGTTACTCAGGAAACTTATGAAAAATATAGAGTTCACGGTAGTTTGGATAAAGTTATAAAAAATATAGAAGAAATAAATTTTTATAAGAAGAAATATAAATCTGAATTACCTATTTTGACGTGGAAATTTATAGTTTTTGGACACAATGAACACGAAATTCCTACTGTAAAAAAAATGGCAAAAAAATTAAAAATGGAAATAGAATTTACCGCAAATTGTGCACCTGAATATTCGCCTGTTAAAAATCTTGAAAAAGTAATAAAGCAGACAGGTTTGATTACAACTGATATGGCTCCTCACGTTATGCTTGATGAGTACGAAAATAAACTGTCGAATTGGTTTTATTGTGCCTTTTTATGGGAAGAACCTCAAATTAATTGGGACGGAAAAATATTAGGTTGTTGTTCTTTATATGATGATGATTTTGGTGGTAATGCTTTTACTGACGGTTACCTTAATGCAATGAACCATTCTAAAATGATTTATGCAAAAAATATGCTCTCAAATAACGCTCCTCCTGCTAAAGATATTCCTTGTACCGGTTGCTACGCTTATATTGATTTGCAAAAAAACAATCGTTACATGAAATCGCCTAAAAGTTTTAACGGAGAAGAAAATTAAACGAAAACATAATTTTTAAAGGTTAAAATAAATCAAATAAAATACTTGGAAAATTTAGTAATGTTCCTCTTCTGAAAGAGAAATATTGATTTTCGGTACTTTATATTTGTTAAAAAACTTTTTAAGTTCAAACATAAAGAAAGTATTTTTTAAAATCATGTGTAATTTTTTGTATAAATCGGGATTAACTTCTTTATTATACAAATCTTCCAAAAATCCTTCGTAAACAGATAATTCTTTTTGCATTTTATAGAAAAATTCACGCTTATAAATTTTGTTAACTCTTCTATAGAAGAACAAAAATGAATATACGTGATAGTGCATAAAACCTTCTTCAATTTTATAGTATATGCCTTGTTTTTGTATGTTTTCTTTAACTATTTTATACATTTTAAAACAGTCAAAAGTTGTTCTGTCTTGAAGCATAGAAGAAGATGTCGGACGATTTATTCGATAAAAAATCAAACTTTTATTCAAGACGGAAATTTTATTAGCTTTAAAAGCGGTTTGCAAAGCAAACACATCATCTTCGCAGAACATTCCGCCGGGGAATTTTATATCATTTTCAACTAAAAAAGACTTTTTATAAATTCTGTCCCAGACAACGTTACATTTTTCAAGTAATTCTACAGGAGGAATATCTTTATAGCAAAAACCGCTGTGGAATTTTTCCGAGAAACTTGCATAATTACCTGCTTCATATTTTTTATATGAAATTTTTCCTGTTCTATCGTCTATTGTCGCAAATTTACAAACAGTCATATCAGCGTTGTCAGCAATGATTTTGTTATACATTTCTTCTACGCAGTTTTTTTCATATAAATCATCGGCATCTAAAAACATTATGTAGTCTGAAGTTGCCTGTTCTATCGCAACATTTCGAGCATAACCCTGACGGTAATTTTTGTCTAATTCAATTAACTTAATTCTTGAGTCTTCTCTCATTATATCTTTTACAATATCTACCGTATTATCAGTCGATTTATCATCAACAACAATGATTTCAATGTCTTCTAATGTTTGATTTATGCAACAATTCAAACAATTCTTTATGAATTTTTTCTCATTATATACAGGGATAATAATCGAAACTTTTGACATCACACAGACCTTTCATCTAAAGTATTCAACAAAATTTCACAAGTCCTTTTAACATCAGATTTCTCTAAGTCATAATACAAAGGCATCATAAGCATTCTGGAACAAATATCTTCCGCAATAGGACATTGTTGGTGTTTTTTCAAGTATTTTAAAGTATTTAAAGTCGGATAATAACAATGCCAAGGATATATTCCTTTTTCGCAAAGATTATTCAAGACATTATTCATCTCTTCGGTTGACTTTAAAACTATTACATAATATGGGTATTTATAATTCAAGTTTAATTGTTTCTTAGGTGTAATTACTTTATTTCCTAACAATTCGTCATAATATTCACTTAATTTTTTTCGTTTAGCAATAACTTTATCAATATAATCTAAGTTTGCAAGTCCCATAGCAGCGTGTAATTCGGAAACTCTTGCATTTATTCCGTCACGAATAAAATTATCACCTTCATGCCCGCATTTTTTTATAAGGTCAATTTCTCGATTAATTTCATCATTTTTTGTAAATACAATACCACCTTCGCCCATGTGAAGTAATTTACTTTCCTGTAGTGATACGACAGAAATATCGCCATAATCAGTAATCGGATTACCTTTATATTCTGCAGCAAATGCGTGGGCAGCATCATATATAATTTTCAAGTTATGTTTTTGTGCTATTTCTTCAATTTTTTCAATATTACAAGCATAACCAAAGATATGAACGGGCATAATTGCTTTTGTATTAGGAGTAATTGCGGCTTCAATTTTGTCAGCATCTATTGTGAAATTATCGGGTTCTATATCGACATAAACAGGTTCGCATTTTTCCGCAAGAATCGCAGTTGTCGTAGCAACGTATGAAAAAGGTGTGGTTATTATTTCTCCGCCATCAATACCTAATGCTTTAATTGCCATTTGCAATCCTGTTGTCGCACTTGTTACACACTGGGCATTTTTTACGTGCAAGTACATTTTTAACCTGTTTTCCAATTCTTGCAATAAAACACCGCAATCTGTTAATGTGTTATTTTTATACGCTTTTTTCAAATATTTCACATAAACATTGATTGGTGGTAAAAATGCTCTGGAAGTATATATTTCTCTTTTTCTCATAACTTTACACCATTATTTTGAGCATAACATATATACTTGTTATGTCAATAAGAAAAAAAGAAATAATATATTGAAAATATTAAGACTATTCTTCGCATTCTTCCTTATAAAAACAAGTGCATCTGGCGCAGGTTGGGAATTTGTTTTTAGAATCTAAATATGCTCTTGTTTCTTGCGCTATACTATTATTCCAAATTTCCGCAATAGGCTGTTTTGTAGCGTTTCCAAGAACATTATACAGGCAACTCGCAACTGTTCCGTCAGGGAAGAAAAACGGTATTTTATACGGAGAAAGACATTTTTTATCATTTTTTATATCATAACATTTCGTATCATCATAATAATCAAGTCTTTCTTGTTCCGTCAAATCGGGAAATTCTTTTACAAAATCGGGATATTTTGCTTTAACATCTTTGATAATTTCATTCAATTTATGAACGTACTCCTGCGAAAAACTTGAATCCTGACGCATCATTAATCTGTGCGTATATGGGTGAGTATAAAGCTTTTCCATTTCTGATTGCATTTCCAAATCTTTTTCCGTTGATACGTATCTTGGGTGATTTAATACAATTTCTATAGGATTATATTGGCGCATTCTTTCTATGAAATCGTATATTTCGTCAATATTATCAGGAAGCATAACAAAATTTATATTGTACCAAATGGGCTTTTCGTTGGGAAGAAGACGAGAATTCATTTCTTGCATTGATTTTAAAGCCGATTCAGCTTTTTTAAAAGCACCTTTGAAATTTCTTATTTTGTCATGAGTATCGCCAAGACCGTCTATAGATACGGTAACTCCGCAATAATTTTTTTTAATCACTTTTAAATATTTTTGCAACATTGAACCATTAGTAACAATATGCTTATGAATATCTCTTTTTGTTGCATTTTCCAAAATTTTAGTAAAATCTTTATGCAAAGTAGGTTCACCACCTAAAATAATAAGTGTTGTGTCAGGGTAATTTTCAGAAATGTAGGCGAAAATCTTATCCCACTCTTTTGCATTAAGTTCTTTAACCTTTTTAATACCTTCTTGGGTACACATTTTACATTTGAAATTACATCTAAAAGTGATATAGGTTATAAACTCGTTTATACATTGCTTTTCAGTCATATCAGCAAACCTCTTTATCAGTATTATAAATACTAAGATAATAAAAATCAATAATAAGTGTTTTCATAAATTATGAAATGTGTTATGATTGACGCAAAATGGGATTATTTATGGTGAATTAAAAGTTTGGTTAAGGTAGAATTAAATGATTTACAAAAGTTGCGAACACATAGAACACAGTTTGTATTTTTCGGCAGATTCGGTATATCATTGCTGTCATTTAGTCGGTAAAGAGTTTGAGGACGAAAAAATATTAAATAATTATCACGGTGAAAAAATAGATTGGCAACGTGTAATTGATATCAAAAATCAAAAGCGAGAAGCTCATAAAAGGGGTGAATTTTCTTCTTGTTGTAAAAATTGTCCCTCTTTACGAGAACAAGATTGGCCTGAAGAAAATTATATTAATCAGATTTTTATTTCTCATTTTACAAAATGTAATAGCAATTGTGTATATTGTTTTACTGCGGAAGATAAGAAGAAATACAATTCTTTCAAAGAGTATCCTATCCTTCCTGTCCTTGAAGATTTAGCAAAAAATGATTTTTTCCATTTTGACGGGACAATATTTATAACAGGTGGGGAAGTAACGGAGTTACGAGAATTTGATAAAATTATAGAATTTTTTGAAAAAAATGGGGAAAGACGTTATTTTATACAATCATCAGGGATTAAGTATTCAAAATCAATAGAAAAAATCCTTGCGAGCGGAAAGGCTGATGTAAACATTTCTCCTGATAGCGGTAGCAAAGATACCTATAAAAAAATCAAAAGAGTTAATTCGTATAATAAGGTAGTAGATAATTTAAAAAAATATAATGCAAAAATGGCAGAAGGAAGTATTCTGTCATCTAAATATGTAATAATACCAAACGAGAATGATAATATAAAAGAAATAGACATGTGGTTCGACACTTGTCAAAAGATAAAATTGAAAAATGTTGCAGTTGATATGGAAGCATCATTTTTGAATATAAATCCGAAACAAATTCCGGAAGTTATACCGGAAATGATAAAACATATTCAACAGAGAGGTAAAGAAGCCGATATTAATGTTCATCTTTACAGTAATGCTCAACAATTGGTGAGAGGATTAGACAATAATATTTACGCAACAATATCTAAAAATCCTATAAAAAAGGAATATTTATCGTGTGAAGAATTTCTCCACACAATATGTTTTATGCCTGAAGGATTAAGGCATTGTTCCTTTTTGAATGCGGAAGATGCTCCGCCGGCTATTTCTATTACTGAAGAACATCCGATAAATACGGATTATGTTTTTGAGTGTAAGCATGAGATTGAAGAAGAAAGAATAAAGGGAAAAATTTCAAAAAACTGTAAAAATTGTTTTAAGGCTTGTAAAAAAGTTCATAATAATCAAAATTACATAAGTAAGGTATTAATTTCACACAGAACGGACTGCAATGCTGATTGTACATTTTGTTATAACAGATATGAAAAAGATACAAAGTATGATTTATATCAAATTTTACCGCAACTTGAAAGATTTAAACCATATTTTCAAAACGGTTGTGAAATGCATTTTGGCGGAGGAGAACCTACGATATGGGAAGAATTTGACGAAATGATTGATTTTGCTTTGAAAGAAAATTTTTCAAAAATTTTTATTGCAACAAATGGAACAAGATTTTCTCAAAAACTTGCAGATGCAATAAAAGCAGAAAAAGCGCAAGTTGTTATAACTACTGATACAGCAAATCCGCTTGTTTTCAAAAATTTAAAAGGAATTTCTTTTGAAGAAGTCACCGACAATTTAAAAAAATATATAACGTACGACACTACCGGTAATGCAATTCAAAACAAATATATTATTATTCCTAATGTCAATGATAATGAAGACTCGATAATAGAATGGGTTAACTATAATCAACAAATAGGAGTAAAAAATCTGGCAATAGATATAGAAGCTTGTTTCTTTTCGAGAAACAGAAATAAAATATCTCCGAGATTGAAAAACTTAGTTAGTTTTGCGGAAAGTTTAATACAAGAGCGAAATATGAATTGTATTTTATATAATTTTGCGTCACAAATGAGATATGACGATAAAAAATGACCTTAATAACGGTAAAATTACACGATAAAAAGGGCTCTTTATTATGGAAATAAAGAAAATATTTAAAGACAAACAGGTTATTATCTTGTCGATAATATTTATACTTTTGACAGTTATAAATATTATATATGCTTGTATAGTACAACGAGGATTAACATTTGACGGTATTATATTTTTCCTGAATAAAATAAATTTTTTATCACAAGATTCCGTAGAAACATTGTATCCTGACAGATACAGGTATTGTATAATATTTTTAAATAATTTGCCGGTAACGATAGGCTATTTTTTATGTGGAATAGACTCAAAATATGGATTATCATTTTTATATACATTGCCGTTATTTTTATTTCCGGCATTGTTTCCTTATTTCAATTACCTGTTAGCAAAGCGAAGCAACAGATATGATATAGTAATTTGGAGTTTGTTTATATATGGTTTGCTGATAATTCCAACACAAATTTGGCCAATTGTAGAGGCAATGCTAGCCATATCAATAACATTTCTTTTGTTTCATTATATATGCGCAAATATCAATTACAGACTCTATGACATAGCTTTTATAACCTTATTAGTAATAATTTCTTATTCATCAACGGAAGCAAACATATACATAGGGCCCCTTTTATTTTTGTTATCAATTTTTTACGCACGGAAAAAAGACGGTTTAAAGAATAAGATAATAACATATGTAACAGGATTTTTTTCTCTATTAATGCCAATAGGATACATAAGTTATTTTGTATCTACGTTAGAAACAACATATAAATTTCAGACAATAAGATTTTTTAGTGAATTTACAAAAAATGATTTTTCGACATTTTATAAAGAACCATATTTAATATTAGTATTATTTTTTGTGGCTTTTTTAGTATTATTTTTTGTAAAAAAATTCGAGATAAAGAAATGCACTTTAATTTCGAGTGTAGGAATTATCTCAATCCTTTTGTACCTTTTATATAAATATAATTGGTTTTGTAATATTGGGGATTACGAGTATAGAGTATTATTGTATATAGTACCATTTTTTGTAATTTTATTAATTTATTCAAAAGATGTATTCATAAAGGAAATAAAAGAAAAAGTTGAATACAACTTATATTTAAACTTGTTAATAATACTACTTGTATTCAGTTCTTTCAATAATTTGATACAAATTAAAAATTCGGTAATTTTTTCGAGAACGATAAGTGAAATAGCGACAATAACAGATAAAATAAGTAGTAAACATAGTAAGAAAACATTTATATTTCCGGAAAAAGAACAAAAAATTAAAAGGAATAAGTATTATAAAGTTTTCAAGAAATTGTATGATGAAGATTATTACATGGCATTTGTACCTGCTTTTTCCAAGAGATACAAAATCCAATCATTTTTGAGTCCAAGGAGTGACGTAGAGAGATTGTATCCCAAGAGTAATAAAGATTTTGCTTTTTATAGACTGAATAAAAAAACAATACATTTTAGCCATTCAAACATAATAATAAAGAATGAATTTTGGGACTTAACAAAAATAGCCAAAAAGGCAAAACTCAAAAAATCCAAAGCAGATTAAAAAAGAAATATCTGCAAAAATCGTTGTCTTAGTAAGTAGTAAGTATCGAGCATTATAATGCACGGGGACACAGTCCTGCTCTGTTTGCGCCTGATGAAATCTTTTATTTACTGTCACAGCGAGGCTTTGCCCGTGGCAGTCCGGTATTTACAAGTTTGTAGGGTACAATTTTGAACTGCACCCTACAACTTTTTAAATCGAAAAAGAATTTTCTCGAACTCTCGAAATCGTTGTGTAGCAATAAAAAAGACCGATTTTAATCGGTCTTTTTTAAAATTTGGAGGATAGGAGATTCGAACTCCTGACATCCTGCGTGCAAAACAGGCACTCTACCAACTGAGTTAATCCCCCTCGTTGATGTCACTATACTAATACAACCAAAAAAAATTTGCAATACTCTTTTTCGATTTTTAATTATTTTAATTTACATTTGTTAAAATTTTTATTCTGTAATATTTTACTTTCCCCTACAACACCCCTTTTCTCTCTCCAAAAAACTATTTGCCACGCTCCGTCAAAAACATCTTTTAACTTCGTATGGCAAATAGTTGTTATTTTTTCTCAAATTTTATTTATCTAAAATTTACTCGGTGCAATTCCGTTCTTCCAGTTTTCCTCTATCTTTTCCAGAGAAATTCCTTTCGTTTCCGGAACCAATATCCATATAAATGCAATTGAAAGAATACAAATAAATCCAAATGTTGCAAAAGTTATGCTTGTTCCTAATTTTTCAGTCATCACAGGGAACAAAGCATTTACTATGATGTTACAAATAAAGTTTGTTGCAACAGGAAATGTCATCAAAAATCCTTTTGCTTCGAGCGGAAAAATTTCTGATACCAAAACCCAAGCAACTGGGCCCATTGAATATGCAAAAGAACATATAAAGCCTATTATCGCTACTACTGCAAGAAGTTTTGAATAATCTCCAAGTTGCGCTGCAAAGAAACTTGAAAACGCAAAAAGGAACATGCTTAGCCCCATTATAATTGTTCCTGACAACAATAGCGGCTTTCTTCCCACTTTATCTGTCAAGTACATTGCAACAAACGTCATAAGGAAATTGACAACACCAATCAAAATAGTTATTTTCATTGCTGCTGACGGATCGTCAAAACCTACACTTTGGAATATTTTCGGTGCATAACAAATGATTACGTTTATACCTGTACAAATTTGTGCAATCATTATTCCGATAGCAATAACTAATGGCATAAACATCCATTTCTTAAGTGCAACTTTTGCTCCGCTTTCTTCTTTTACTCCTGCTTTGATGTCCGCAATTGATGCTTCTATTTCATCTTTTTCGTCTATTTTTTCAAAAACTGCTCTTGCTTCGTCTTCTCTACCCTTTAAAAGCAACCATCTTGGAGATTCTGACAGGAAAAAATACAAAATTAATAATATTACCGCAGGAATCGCTCCTGTCATAAACATTGCTCGCCAATTTTCCGTTGATGTAAATATGTATCCGATTAAATATGAACCTAAAATACCGATTGTAAATGATAATTGGTATAAAGATGCGAACAATCCTCTTTCTTTTTTCGGAGAAATTTCTGAAAGATAAAGGGGAACTATCGCATTTGCAAGTCCGCAGGCAACACCGTTTATAATTCTTGCTGCAATCAAAACTTGAATACACGTTGCATGCGAACAACATAAACAACCTATAAGATAAAATAATCCGATAAGTCCGATAATCTTTTTTCGTCCGATTTTATCTGCCAGTGCTCCGTTAATTAATGCTCCGGCAAAACAACCAACCATTACTATTGAAACAAGTATTCCAATCCATTCCGCAGAAAGATTCCATTCCTTTCCGACAAAAAGTTGGACTCCTGAAATAATACCCATTTCATAACCTGCTAAAAGCCCTCCAAAAGAGCCGGCGATGGCTATCAAAGCCAAATTGAAAAAAATTCGCTTATTCATAATCAACTCCTCTTCTCTAACTTATTCAGAATAACACAATTTTTCTTTTGAAAAACTATTTTTTGTACTTTTGTAAATATTTTATGAAATTTTTTACATTTATAAAAATGGAACATAAATAATCAAGGTTAAAAATAATATATAGGTTCGGCATTTATAGCAATTTTTCTCTTTATCATATGGTTCAACCATTTGCGGTTTAACCTTTGCTTCTTCTGCTGTGTATTCTTCAAGCAGTTCACCTTGCGGAGAATAAAGTTTTTCTGAACCGTCCGCCGCAATTTCCATTGCAACATATCGAGTATCGCTACCATGCATTGTCCTGTAAATTTGTTTTGAACCGTCCGAAAATTCTTTTGAAGCTGGGGGTTCCGTCAGAATTATAATTGTTTTTTTACATCATTATTATGAAAAATTGTATAGCCATGAGAATCTTGTGAACCTGTTTTATAAAATCCGCAACGATTTGACTCATCTATTACATAATCGTATAACTCGGCTGGCATTTTAAAACGGTACGGTTGATAATATGCTTCCGCAAAAAGAAATTTATCTTTTTTCATTCCTACGTATGCATTGTAGTATTCGGTAATTAATTTTTTTGTAATTTCAGGATTGTTTCTATACTTTTCTTCATAGTATCTCAATGGGTGAGCAAGTCCTACTACCCCATATTCCAGTTCTTGCGCTTCTGAAACTAATTTTTCAAAAGGCAAAAAGTTCATTTGGGTCATTTGAGGCAAATAAGGGTTAATTGCCCACAACAAGACGTGAACTCTTGTTCCTCTATCATCATCAGAGGAAAATTTAGTCAGCGCCGTAGTTTCCATACCCAACAATACTTTTATGTCTTTATATTTTTTAGGATTTTTTTGTATTGTATCTATCGCCCATTGACAACCTTCGGTATTATAATGATCAGTAATTGCAACAATTATCGGATATTTTTCTTTTGGATACAATTTTTTGACGGTTTTTGCGTACTCAACAGCTTGTTCAAGAGCTTGTTCGGGGGTTGCCTTTCCGTCGGAAGCCGTTGTATGTGAGTGCAAACTTGCACGATAAGTTCCTTCCTTTAGTCCGATTTCATCAGAAAATTGCTCTTTATCCGACCAATATTTATATGGTTTGTTATCGTATTCCTTTATGATAAGTTCGAGTTCCTGTTCTCCGATGATTGATTTCATATTTTTAAGTTTATATTCGGAATGTCCGCTCGATTTAATCAAAGCTTTTTTGTACTCTACGTCATATTGTTGTGCGGAAAAACAAGGTAATACAGATGTTCCGACCAATAATGCCAATGTTATAATTATTCTTCTCGTCAATATAAATTTCAATTAATTTTCTCCATATATTAAAAATCTTTGTACATTTTATAATACTAATTTTTGAATATTGACTCACCGTGAGAATCTTGAGATCCTGTTCTGTAAATTCCATATTCTTTCGCCTTTTGAGCAGTATATTCATATAAATCTTTCGATACATCAAAGCGATACGGTTGATAATAACCTTCCGTAAATAATATTTTTTTGTCTTTTAATTGCGAATATTCCTTGAATAATTCATCAATAATTCCTTCAACGTTTTCCTCTTCAAGAAAATATCTTAAAGGGTGAGCAATGCCAACAAGTCCGAATCTCATTGTTTGTACTCTCTTAACCAATTCTGTAAAATTTGGCAGAAAATTTAAGCCCTGATATTCTTCCCCCCACTGTTCAGCGGCATCTTGGAAACTCATTTCTTTAAACGGCCATTCATAAGGATTTATTGCCCATATTAACATATGTAAATCTTGTTCTTCTTTTTGAGAAGGCATCTTGACCAAAACAGAAGTTTCCATTCCCAATACTACTTTTAAATTTTTATATTTTTTAGGGTTTTTTTGAATTAAATCAATAGCTTCTTTGCAACCATTTGTGTTAAAGTGATCTGTGATTGCAATAATCATCGGATATTTTTCAAACGGGTGTTTGGCTTTTACCTTATCTGCATATTCAGCTGCTTGATTTAGTGTTTCTTCCGGTGTCATTTCTCCGTCCGAAAAAGTCGTATGAGAATGTAATCCTGCTCTATAACTCAAATTATGTACGCCTTCTTGATCATCTTTTTCGTGAATATCACTCATATAGCGTTTGGGGTGTTTATCATATCTTTTTATAACGTATGCAAGTTCGTTTTCTCCAAGAATTGATTTCATATTTTCTAATTTGTATTCGGGATTTTCTGAACTCTTCAACAATGTTTCCTTATATTCTTTGTCAGATGGAGCATAATAATAACCGACTAAAACGGAGATTATCACTACAATAGCAATGCCAATGCCAATAACTCCTTTAAATAGTTTTATTTTCATTTTTATCTCCTAATATTTAAAAACAAATTCTTTTTCAACGTAATTTTCTAAATACTCTGCGGCATCTTCAATCGTATTTGAAATATGGTATAATTCCCTATTGAAATCTCTTGCAAAACCATATTTATAAAAATTTTCAATCATTGCAAAAAGAGGGTCGTAATATCCGTCAACATTCAAAAAAACTATTGCTTTTTTATGATAGGAAAGCTGTTTCGTAACAATAACCTGAAAAATTTCATCCATAGTTCCAAAACTTCCGGGAAGTGCAACAAAGGCATCAGCTTTGTTTTCCATCATCATTTTTCTGTCGTTCATATCATTAGAAACAATAATCTCGGAAGCTTCAGGATTTGCAATACCTTTTTCCATAATTGCTTTTGGGATAATTCCGATGACGTTACCGCCGTTATCTAGTACTCCGTTTGCAACTTTCCCCATACAACCGCAGGTTGAACCGCCATAAACAAGATTGTTCCCTGTTTTTGCTATCATTTCTCCGAATTTATAGGCAACTTTGTAAAATTTTTCTTCTAAATATTCACTTGATGAACAATATACGCATATATTTTTTTTCATACATTCTCACACTTTCTTATTCCTCATAAAAAAAATCGTTAAAATAAATTGCCAAATTCTTTACAATATTTTACTTATAAAATCATTTCAAGTCTTTCCGGCGAATCAACCAATTCATCTGCTCCTGCATCAATCAGTGTTTGTTCATCTCTAAAACCCCAAAGAACACCAACTGAATATATCCCCGCATTTTTTGCCGTTTCAATATCAACTTCGGAATCTCCAACCAGAACAGTTTTGTCGGGATTTGCTCCCAATTCTTCAATCGTTTTTAAAACCCCTATTGGTGACGGTTTTTTCGGTACGTTTGCACTTTCTCCGGTTACGACGTCAATCAACCCGAAAAAATAGTTATTGCAAAGGTCTTTAACTGCTTTATCAAATTTATTTGACACGACACCGATTTTAAATCCTTTTTTCTTCAAATGCTCCAAAAGCTCAATTATTCCATCATAAGGTTTTGTATTATTTCTTGAATTGTGCATGTAAAAAATTTTAAATATTGCGAGAACTTCTTGTATCCTGTCCTCACTCGTATCCTGAGGAACAGCTCTTCTTATGAGCATTTCTACGCCGTTTCCGACAAAATGTCTAATCTCGTCATAACTTCTCTCCGGATAACCGCATTCCTTCAATGCATAATTTGTTGCTTCCGTTAAATCCCACAATGTATTCAGTAATGTTCCGTCCAAGTCAAAAATTATTGTATCCGTATATTTCATTGAATATTCCTTTTCTCAAGATATACGACCATTATGTCATCTGAAATGTCTTTTGCGGAATAAATTTTGTATCCTGCCTGCTGATAAACTTTTAAATCCGATTTGTCTTTATCAATAACGGAAACATCGTATCTTTGAACATTAAAATATTTTTCGATTTGTCTTAAAAGTTCATTTTCAATTCCTAAGCCTTTTTTATCGGGGTGAATAATTAATTTTTCAATGTGTGCCGCACCATTACTCAAATATGCACGAATTGAACCGACAATTTCATCATCTAAAATTGCCTTTAAAATTGTACACTTTTGAAAATCAACGTGAATTTCCGCTAAACTTTGTTTTAACGGAGAAATGCCGAATTTGTCCGCTTCTTGCTCATATACGAGTTTTTGAAGTTCGTATATTGCCCTTTCGTCTTCTTTTTTTGCTTTTAAAATCATTAAAAACATAATTATTCCTTTACTAACAGTGCAACATTTTCAATATGCGAAGTATGACAGAACATGTCCGCAGGTTGAATGTATTGTGGTTTAAAGCCTTTTTCTCTTAAATATTTCATATCTTTTGCAAGTGTCGAGGGATTGCAACTGACGTAAACAATCAGTTTTGAGGATAATTTTGCCGCATAATCAAGTGACTCTGTTGAACAACCTTTTCTCGGCGGGTCAAGAAGTACAACGTCAAAAGTTTTTCCGTCTTTTACAAATTTTTCAAACGTCTTTGATGCATCGTCATTAATAACTGTGACATTTTCGGCATTGTTTAATTTTACGTTGAAAGCTGCATCGTTGGTTGACGATGAACATTCTTCGACACAAATTACCTCTTTTGCAATATCTTTCATTTGTAACCCAAAAGCTGAAACGCCTGAATATGCATCTAAGATTGTCGGATTGTTGGTATTAGACTTAATCATTTCTTTTGCTGTGTTAAAGATAATTTCTGCAGTTTGCGGATTTACCTGAAAAAAACTTCCTGTGCTTACTTTGTATTGAATATTTCCGATTTTTTCAATAATAAAATCATCTCCGCATAAACAAATATTCTGTTTTCCTATGATGACATTAGTTTTGGCAGTATTAAAATTAGCAACGACTCCCGTAACATTTTGAAAGTTCATAATATCTTCGGCGAACTTCTTTACATTCTTGTCAATTTTTTCTGAATTTAATACCAATGTAACAAGGATTTTTTCGGTAAAACTTGAAATCCTGTAAATTATATGGCGCAAAAGTCCGCTATGATGTTTTTCGTCATAACCGTTAATATTAAATTTTGTGGCACTTGTTCTGATAAAATCCGTCAATTCGTCCAATATTTGTGGCTGAACAGGACAGTATTTTATATTTACGGCTTCGTGAGAATTTTTCTTGTAATATCCTGCTATTATTCGTTTTGAAACCTTTGTTTGGCTAATTGGGTATTGAACTTTATGTCTGTAATTTCTGTTGTTTTTAGGATATTTTACGGGTAAAATTTCAACATTTTCTCCGTAAATTTTTGAAACAGTTTCTTGAACAATTATTCGTTTTTGTTTTAACTGTTCCTCGTAAGAAATATGTTGTAAACCGCAACTGCCGCATACGTTATGAAGCGGACAAAATGGTTTTTCTCTGTATGGTGATGCGGTTTTTATTGCTATAATTTCACCGATTGCGTATGATTTGTTTCTTTTTGCAATTTTAATTTCTGCAATATCTTCGGGACAACCGCCGTCAATAAAAATCGGAAATCCGTCAATTTTTGCAAGTGCTTTTCCGCCGTATAGCAACTTTTCAATTTTTACCGTATAAATTTCTTTTTCCATAAAAATATTTTAACAAACATATATTTTTTATTAAAGACAAATTTTAAAAATTCGGTTATTATAGTTACAGGTGAAAAAAATGTATAAAATTAAAGTAATATTTCTCAATTTTTTATTAAAAATAAAGAATTTTAAAGAAAAAATACAAAATTCTCAAAATTTTTCTGCTAAGGAAAGTCAAAAAGTTTTTAAAAATTCAAAAGTTAAAGCGGCGATAAATCAGGCAGCCAGCATACATATAAACTCTGTTTCCGATGAAGAAAAGAAAAAAGTTGAAAATATTTCAGAAAAAATAATAAAAAAATATCTTGGAGATATTCCCAAAACAATCAAATTAATTGAAAAAAAAGGGATAAGGGTTTATCAAACAAGATTTGCCGTTAAACTATTGAGCAATATTAACGAAAAACAGGGTTTTCTTACGCCGCTAAAGGGCTTTAAGGCCTTTTATCTGAATTTTTGGATAAATCTTTTGTGCGATAAAAAACTTGTTTTTAAGTTTGAAACCCCTGAAATGTTTATATTTACTTCAAAAGCTATTGATAATTTTTATCTTGCATCTCAAGTTTATAGATTTGTAGCTTTCAAAAAAAAATTGGCAGGTTTTGAATATGAAGTTCAAGAAGAATTTAAGAAAATATATAAAAATCCAAATGTAAAGAATTTTAATAAATTAACAGCCGGAGATATTTTTGCGCTGAAAGAGGCGATTGCACGTGATGTAGAAAGCATAGATTTTGCGACAAAAATCTTTGAAGAAACAGAATTAATGAATAAAATCGGCAAAAAAAAACAGTGAAGAAACAAGTTTGTAACCGAGGAATTATTCCTTTTTGTAAAGAATAGTAAATTTTTTATTAAAAATCATTCATAAAAACTATGCAAAGTCCTTGATTTTACTGTTAATTCAAATTAGAATATAATTCATAAGACGTTATGTAGTGTTACGTGTGGCAAAAAAAGGAGATTAAAATGTCAAACAAAATCCTAACGGCTGTAAAGACGGCATTTATGGCAATCTCGTCATTGATGTTAGTTTCAGCCCCCGCACTCGCAAGTGAAGCGGACTTAGTTGTTCCGAAAATCACGGGAGATAATTTCAACTATTTGGTTGCGGGTATTATTGTTTCTGCTCTCGGTTTACTCTGGGGGTTAAAAGCATTTTGTGACATCAAGAAAATTGATGCTCACGATTGCATGAAAGAAATCGGAAATGTTATTTTCGAAACTTGTAAGACTTATCTTGTTCAACAAGGTAAATTTTTGATTGCGCTTGAAGTGTTAATTGCGCTTTGTATTGCATTCTATTTTGGCTACCTTCAAGGAATGCCGGCTAAGAACGTATTAATTATTTTGGGAATGTCGGTAATCGGTATTCTTGGTTCATACGGTGTTG
>CAZKAS010000037.1:0-18435 GCA_964550875.1 uncultured Muribaculaceae bacterium
TCTCTCTCTAATTAAAGTACAGCCCTCATTCGAGGGCTTTTTTTTTGGCTTTAATAATACATCTGTAGATTACTTTTATTATTGTGTATTTTGAGATTTAAATAATTAATATTCTTTAAATTTTGTTCAAGTACATAGGTATTTATAAGTTGTTGACTTCATATAGTTTGTTATATTACAATCTAAAAAAATAAGCAACAGATGGTACATTTAATGAATAAATAGAAAAGTAATCGTTAAAGATTGGTTTATTTTAGGATGTTTAATTTACGTATAAAATCGCATAAATGCATTAAATTTATATTAATAGTTTGTATTTATATTATTTTTTATTTGTTAATGGAGATTTTATCTTTTGTTGTCTTGTTTATTGCTTCCCCAGATGGAGTAAAGCGTGATGTCATAAATTATGGTTTGAACGATTTAATTAATATTCCTCCTTTTAAAGATGAGAATTATAATTTATATATACATAAGCCTGTATTTGGAAAAAATACTGATAAGTCTCCTATTACTATATTCGGTTGTTCCTTTGCTTACGGTGATACTAATAATTATTTTGCTAATTATATATCAAATTTTACAGGAAGAACAGTTTATAATTTTTCTGTTCCCAGTATTGGTCCTCAGATGATGTATTATGCTATCGATAAAGGTAAAATTAAAAAATCTTGTAAGACATTTATTTATGTCTATATTGAAGATCATCAATTTAGGGCATGTAAATTTCGTTGTACACCTTTAATGTACTTTTTATTTATAAGATATAATTTAAATAAAGACAATAATCTAAAAATTGAATATGCCAATTGGTGGAAAAGGAACTCGTTTATTTACAGGGTTTGGGAGTTCGTTTTCCCTCTCTATTTCAAAAATGGAGAGTATGCAAATAATATTTTTTATAATACTGTTATAAAATCTTACCGATATCTGAAAAATGAAAATAAGGATATTAATTTTATAATTTTGAATTATGCTTCAACTAAAGAGATTCCTGATTTTGATAAATTTTCTGAAGCAGGTATTAAAATAATTAACGTTAATGATTTGACCGGAAAAGATATGTTTCAACCAGAATTTCAAAAATCACAGATTGATTCTCACCCCAACAGTATTGCATATAAACTTCTTTCTTCTGAATTAGTTAAGAAATATGATTTTTTAAAGTAGACACATAATGATTACCTCTTCATTTTTGTGACTGTAATCAGTTATGTTAATTTTATCCTTGGAACATATTTCAAAATAATTTTATTTTATAAATTGAAACTAATTATTTTTTGTGTTAAAAATTTCTTATGGAAAAATCAGTTGTAATTATTGGCGCATCATCAGGAATTGGAAAAGAAACAGCAATTTTATTTGCCGAAAAAGGTTATAAAGTATTTGCTTGTATCAGAAAAAAATCAGACAAATACAACCTCGAAAAATATCACAAAAATATTAAAGGTGTTTATCTTGATGTAACTAATTTAAAAGGTATTGATAAAGCGTTTTGGTACATTTACAAAAAAATTGATAAAATTGATGCATTAATTTATTGTGCAGGTATTGCCGTTGCAGGTCCAATGGAAGCTATTCCTATCAAAAAAATTAAAGAACAATTCGATGTTAATACATTTGGAGCTATTGCTGTTGTTCAAAAATTTTTACCTTTAGTAACTGATGGAAAAATTATCTATATTAGTTCTATGGCAGCAAGCGGAATTTTTCCATTTCTTTCTCCATATTGTGCCTCAAAAAAAGCAACAGATATTATGCTAAACAGCCTATCAAACGAATTTAAGAATAATAATATAAAAATTGTTTCGGTAAAACCCGGTTGTATTATTACACCATTTTGGAATAAGTCGATTGATAACAACTCTGTAATTTTTGAAAATTCTTCTCAACAGGTAAAAGATAAATATGCAAAAGAAATGAACTTTATGTTCCATAATGCAAAGAAGAATAACTATCAAGGTACGTTGCCGTTACATGTTGCTAAGAAAATTTTATATATAGTTATGTCAAAATCTCCAAAATTATCTTATACTGTTGGTTTTGATTCGTTTTTAACTATGTTTCTTTCAGGAATTTTTCCTCAAAATTTAATCAATTGTTGTGTTAAACTTTTTATGAAAATACGTATGAAATAATTTACAAATTTTTAGTTTTACAAACAAATTGAAAATTACATTAATTGCATCGGTTTTTCTATACATTTTTTAGAACAAATATATTTAGCAACCGCTTCACCCATAGAAAAACAATTAATCTGTGTACGGACTGCCGCTTGTGCTTTAAATTCCGCACTTAAACATTTTCCAACGACAAATAAATTGTCATAATCTTTTGAAATTAAACACTCTAACGGTAAGTACCATATGTGTTTTGTATATGTTAACTCTCCTCTATCTCTTTTATCAGAATGTATATCTATTGGATAATCTGAAGCAAGAGCAATGTTTTCGGGCTTTTTACCGCTAATAATATCTTCAATTGTGAATATTTTTTTCCCTAAGACCCGTCTGCTTTCTCTTTCTCCAAGCATGTCTGCTATATTAGAAACATATGCATTTTCAAAGCCTTTAAGGTATTTCTTACAAAAGTCTGCGAGTCTGTTTATTCTCTTTCGCCCCTCGATTATAAGTTCTGAAATAGCATAAATACTCTCATAATCAGTATTTTCAATATTTTCTGCAGGTAATAATTTAGGACAATTAAATGCTACACACCCATCTGCAAAAGGCACTGTAAACACCTGAAAATACGCAGTGTCAGAGGGTTTTAATACATTATCCTTTACGGCCTGCTCAAATAACGGCTTTAGCGCCCAATTCCTATTTCCATCCCAAGTGCAAGCAGTAGAAAAATGAATTTGCCCATCAACTTCACACGCTGTAGTTACACTTCTGTCTTTATCTTTTTCTAAAATCCATTCGGAAAATTTTTTTGTGTTAATATTTGACATTAAAAATCTTAAAGAAAGTGATTGTTTTTCTTCGGTATCTTTTAAAAATTCTAAATTTAATTTTTCAAAAATTTTTCCGTTTCCTGTTCCATCTACAAGATAACTCGTATCGATACGTAGCGATAACATATTGTGTAAAATATCAATATAAAATTTATCATTTTTTTGTTCAATTTCTAAAATTTCAGAATTAAAAAGAATTTTGCAACCAACATTTTGAAGCATTTCATCAAAAACAGACTTTACAAGTTCAGGATTAAACCAGCCTTTGTTTCCATCAGAATATGTAACAGATGAATTTCTTTGTTTTGCAAGGTGCAAGAGTTCTATATAGAAATCATTGTTTATATTAAGAGAATTTAAGTTCATTGCAGGAATTACGAGTCCGGATGTGATTAATCCTCCAAGATGAATATTTTTTTCAATTATTAAAGTTTTAAGACCACGCTTTGCGGCATTCCAAGCGCAAGAAATTCCTGCAGCTCCTCCTCCGACAACTACAACATCAAATTTTTCCATTACCAAATTTCCTCTTAAATTCTGTTGCACTCATTTTATCACTATTTTTAACTTCTTCTTCTCTGTTTTTTAAAATTTCACTTGTCGATAAAGAGAAATTT
This sequence comes from uncultured Muribaculaceae bacterium, assembly GCA_964550875.1. Classification (GTDB taxonomy): domain Bacteria; phylum Cyanobacteriota; class Vampirovibrionia; order Gastranaerophilales; family Gastranaerophilaceae; genus RUG841. The sequence goes on from CAZKAS010000037.1 coordinate 3,574, forward strand.
TTGTCACGATATGGTATTCCTGCTTTTGTTTGCATTAGTCCGTAATCATATTCGGTTAATGAGTTCAACATTTTGTTCTCATCTAAACTTGCGACAGTTCCAAATTGGGAATTATCTAAAATTATTTTTCCTAAACAAAATCCTAAATCTGATAATGTCTTTCTTATTGGTGTTGAATTAGAATATGTTGCCAAAAATCCATTCTCCTGCATTTTTGATTTAATTAACTCTAAAAATTCAAAAGACCACAATAAAGGCTGTTTGTGAGGTGTAAATGCATCTAAAAATACAAAATTATATTCTTTTGAAAGTTCTTGAGCAGAAACTCTTGCATCATCGAATATAACATTAAAATTAACATTGGCGTATTTAAAGGCGTCCAAGTCGATTTTCATGCTATCGGATACATTTTGATAATATATATTATGTAAAGTGCAAAGTTTAGCGCTTATACCCTCACAAACATACCCATTTAAAATATAATTTTCAAAAACACGGCAAATATTTACGTTAAAATAGCTACTTTTTATTTCAATCTCTTTTGCAAAATATTTTTCTATGTATTGTACAAAATCAGAGTGTTTATCCAAAAAATATGCTAGTAAAAATAAATTTATAGATGGATTTTCGTAACCATCGATGATGAATGGAGATAAATACGCAACTTCTTTTGAAATTTCAAGTGCTGTTATTTTTATACTAATTTCTTTATTATTTTTTACTGCAAAATAAATTGCTGCCTTCGTGTTGTATCCAATTCCAAAACAAATATCTAAAATTTTGACTGAATTATTTTTTTTGCAAAAGTTTTCAAAGTCAGTTGAAAAGATAAATTTGTCAAAACTTTCTTTTTTCGCACCTGTTACAGAGTGAAAAATATCTTTTGTTATCCCGTCATACATTCCGACAGAACCATCTTCAGTAAATTTAAAATCAATCTTATCCATACTAAAATTTTATCCATGCTAAACAAACTTTTCATCTTTTTAAATATTCTTAATTTTCATTTTAAAATTTTTTTAATTTTCTAAAGTTATAAACTAATGAACAAAAATATGTAAATATGTTATCTTATTATTACTAATAGATACAACTAACACTGAGTAAGTATCGAAGAGATATATTTATATAATGCATATCTTTATCATAATATGTCGAATAGATATTGAAAACAGATTATCGATATATATCTAATAGATATTACTCTCTGGTTTTCTTATAACTTTTATAATTTATATTTAAAAAATATATTATTAATATTATATTACAAAAGTCAACTTATATTTTTTACAATAAACACAAATAGTGTTTGCAGAAGAAAATACAACTAATTGAGTTATTACTAAAGACTTTATAATATTGTCAAGCATGAAATGCTTAATCTTTCACTAAAACGTCTGCTACAATTTTTTTATTCAAATTTGACAAAATTGACTTAACTTGTTTATATAATAATGAATCAGTCTGTCCTATTTCAGAAAAAATAACAAAATTGTCATATTTTTTTACTGAATTAATAAAATTATCAGAAATTTTAGCCTCAATAATCGGATACTTATTGAAGGGTGTTTCTAAAATTGTGCTTTTAATATCATCAAAGCATATTATCGTAACTTTATTGTCTTGTACGGAAAGTAAATCAATTTGTAATTTTAGCATATCCTTTTTAAAATTATAAATAATATTATTTCCAAGCATCGAGTAAGAGAGTTTTTTATTTCTTGCCTCAATAAATATTAATGAAGATAAACTAAAGAGGAATCCCCAAACAAGACCTAATAATATATTTGTAAACAATTTAGGAGATGTTTGTTCATATTTTTCCGGAAGTTGCGGAGGGTTTATAACCAATACTGTTGAGGTTTTTGACATTTTTTCAACAATTTTTGCCCATTCAAGTTTTGAAGAAAGTACAGAGGTTTTAGCAGCATCTTCAGAAACCGCAATTTGAGAACGTTTTCCGGACAATATTTGTCCTTTTAATGTTGAAAGGGCGCTGTTTGCTGACGTAGAAAAGGCACTCATCGCTGTTACACCACCTATTCCGCTTACCGCAGATTCTGGTAATCCATTTGATTTATTAATCTTTTCTTCTAACTTCGCCTTTGCTTTCTTATATTCCTCTTCAATTATTGCTTTATCAGATTTTGATTTTTCAGTATTTAAAGACTGCTGTAAAACAATATAATTGTTAATTATTGAATTAACAATATTATAAGCACGTTCAGGATCTTTTGATGTATAAGTAATTTTCAAGATGTTAGTATTTTTTAAATTTTCAATTTTGGGATTTTTTCGTTTTTTGTTAAATTTTTGCGGTGAAACATACTTTCCGGTTTTTGAAGTATTAAATATACCAAATAATTTTTGATACTTAATCTCATTTTCTTTAATTACATTTTCCATAACTATTGGAGAGTTAATAATTTCAAGTTCATCTGCCAATTTGTTTGCGCTTGATAACGAAAAATTACCATTCATCTGAGATTCAATCGCATAAGGATTAAATTCCATTAAGTTTGTTTCATTTGCTTTATTTATATACAAAGCACTCTCAACAGTGTATTTCTTTGGCAATATAAAGGTCAAAGATAAAAATAAAATAAAAACTGTCAAAAACACTAAAATCAGCAATTTACAATTTGAAACCAGTATATATAATATTTTTTTTACATTGATAGTTATATTTTCGTCAAATTCGTCTGTTGCATTGTATTGGATATCAGAACATTGTTGCATGATTGCTCCTTTTATTTTTATAATAGCATATGTTAACTAAAAAGTAATTTTTTTAATATTTTACGAAATGGTAATTCAACAGCATAGTACACTATAATTCCAATGAATATAGAAATTAAAATTGATAAAAATATTACAAATTCGCTGTTTTCAATTACAAGTAATGTCTTCCATAAAGTAGCAGATAATATGGCAAATACTATTCTATGTACCATATAAATTGAATAAGAAAATTTTCCCAAATAAGCAAGTAAGTTATTATTTACAAGGTTAGAAACTAACCCCATCTTTTTTATAAAAATAACAAATAAAATTGAAAATATCAAAATGTATAACATATCATTTGAATAATTTAACTTGTTAAAAAGCATATTATATAAAAGGAAACAAATACAAAAAATTTCAACTAAACAAGCAACGAATTTTGATAGTTTATTATTCTTTGAAAAATCAGATTGCATAACAATTAAACCAATAATATAACCCAAACCACAACCTGATAATGCACGCATAATACCTACATTAAATACATTGTAATATGTTATTATCTCTCCTGTTAATGAACCATTTTGAGCATGAATAATGAAACTGTAACAAAATAAAGTAATAATTGAAATTATTAAATTAACGGTATGTTTTTCAAAATATTTTAGCAAATAAAAATAAAAGAGTAAAACAAATATTAACGATGATATGTACCAAGATTGAATATTAATTCCTATATTCGTAGTTATCCCAATATTATTAATTAAAAACAGTCCAAAAATATTATCATATGTTCCGAATTTATCTGCTGAAATAAATCCCAATGCAAAAATTACAAACCAAGCAACTATTGAAAATACAGCAACCGGCCATAATCTTATTATTTTCTTTTTTATAAAATCTATAACTGATAAATCTTTGTCAAAGGTATAGACTAAGAAAAAACCGGAAATTATAAAAAAGAAATCGACAGCTCTCACAGACTCTCGTGTTATATCGTGAATATGTTTAAAAAGCGCTACATCAGGACACACTACCGGTAGCCAGCCCGTAAACAAGTGATATACTACAACACATAAAACCAAGACAAATCTCATAAATTCAATATTCAGAAGTTTTTTATTTTGTTTATTTTCAACGAAATTTAACATAATATACTTTCTATTTGTTTTTTACTAACTCTTTTTTTTTAACAATGATAATGTGAAAACAGTATATCTACAAGCAATATATAACGCAGCAAGTGAAAAAGAAATACTTGCTCCAATTATTCCAAATTTATGTAACAAAAACAGTGAAATTACCGCAACTGCAGTACTTTCAATTTGAATAGGAATTTTAACTTTCTGATTTCCGCTTGCTGTAATATATGCTCCATATACCGACGCTTCTGCAATACATAAATTACCTATCATTTGAATTAACAATACAGGATAAGCATCTATATAGTATTCTTGTCCATACAATAATTTAAGTAGTATTTTCCCAGCAAATATCATAAAAACAAAGACTCCACCTATAACAATAAAAATAAATTTTAAATTTTTATTTATAATTATTCTTATATTGTTTATTGAATTTTTTATCATCTCAGGAATAATTTTTTGTACTTGTGCATTAATAAGCAGACTTACAATACTTGCAAGCGAAAATGCAGCAAAAAACAAGGCTGCTTGCTCTTTTGAAACGTATGTTGCTACATATAACGAAGGAATTTGTGTATATAATTGGTAAGCAACAGCAACTCCAATATATGCAAATATGCTTTTATCAATCATTTTTATAAATTTTATTAAATGATTAAAAATCATAAAATAATTAATTTTTGCAAATAAACTGCACTGTATAAAATTTATCAATCCCAACAGAATATTCAGAAGTAAAAAATTTAATAACGATAATTTTAATATGTATGAAGTTAGGGCAATTATTGTAATTCCAACACTGTAACCAATGTTAACATATGAAATTATATTGAATTTCTTTGCAGCCTGAAAATATGGCAAAATTAGTGCGAAAAATATTCCGTCAAAAAAAGTTCGCAACGCTACAAGAAAAAACAACAAATGGTTATCCATTTTAAAAAATATTGAAAAAAACATTGTTAACAATAATATAAATATGGCATTTACAAGAAATATTAATATTTTCAAACGGACTTCCTGCACTCTTGCCTGCGAAGAAACAAGAATATAATTTGCGTAACCTAAATTTGCAACCATAAGACAAAAGAATGCAATTGATTTATAACTCGTAAATAATCCGTACTCATAAACCGAAAGATAATGTGCAATAACAAATAACACAAGTGTTCCTGCAATTTGTCTTGAATACAATGAAAATGCATATAAATTGTCTGATAATAATTTTTTAATCATTTTCATGTCTTAATGTCCTTAAGAGATGTTTAAATGGTTTGACAAAAGGAACTATTACAAGATAAAAGAAAAGTTTATTTTCCCTGTACCAATAAGGTTTTGTCAACAATTTTTTTGATATTGCCATAAGATCCTTTTCCGCTTGGATTTGTTTTTCTGTTAATACTTTGTCTTTAGTCATTAATTCAATTATTTTTTGATTTATGTATTTTGTTCTATCTTTTATAACATTTTTAATTGTTAAATTGTCTGCAAAGTCATTGTAAACTATGTTATCTTCACTTTCTGTAACTACATTCTTTAAATTAAACATTTTAAATAATGACTCAAATCTGAAAAATCCGTTATTGTTTTTTAGACAAACAAACGGTTTGTTAAATAAAATTGCAAAGCAAATACAATGATAAGAATCGGAAATAATTAATTTGGCATCAATTATTGTTTTCAACCAGTCTTCAACAGTTATATTTTTGTTTTTAAGAGCTTTTACCGATTGCTCATTTCCCGTAAATTCAATTATTTCTGATTTCTCGTCTTTTTCTATTTTTTCAATGATTTTTGCACTTGTTTTTGATGGATAAAGAATATATGACATAATTTTTTCACGTGCATTAACTTTAGCATTTGCAGCAATGTTTTCATACTCTTCTTGGCTCAACATAAATACCGGGTCAATTCCCCATTCTGCCGAACAATCCAAAGTTTTTAAAATATCAACTCCGCTGTATTCTCTTACCGACACATAATCAAATCTTTTATATAAAGTTGAAAGAATGTGTTTTTGATTTTCATTAATATTATATTCTTTACCCAACGAACCTGATATAATTGCTTTTTTCACATTTTGAGGCAACCAAAACAATAAATTATTATACGTAAAATCGCCATTAATTGAAAAATTTAATTGATTATCTGAGCCGACAATAAACGTGTTTGAATGTTTTGACAAATTACTTAAATCTTTTGAATTAAGACACATTTTAGTAAACTCTTGATATTTGTTATTAAAATTCACTGCTAAAATATTTTTTGTTGGGCAAAATTTCAACAACTTTGCAGAATATCCTAAATTATTTATTGCCTTTTTTAATGCGTATGCAGTAAGAATTGCACCATAATTTTTTAGATAATACCAAGTTAAGAGAATACAATCAGTGCTATCGGCATTTTGTTTTTTAAAAATATATTTGTATAATGATTTTAAACACCTTGGAATGTACGGCAATATTTTATTATAATAGTATTTTAAACCTTGTTTTTTTCTAAATAATCTGTCTAATTCGGTATATCCACCTTGCTTGTAGGCTTCAAGATACTCCATAGTATCATTCATAATATTTCTTTCACGAAGAGGACCGTTAAATTGTTTTAGTTTTTCAATGTTAACTTCTTTAAAAATAACATTATCTTCAATTACTCTAAAACACTCTGCACCACGCTTTGAATTTATTAATACAAGCGAAATGCCGTTGTTTTTATCAAAAATACCGCCGTTTTCTTTCAATAATGACGGATAAACCTGCTCAATTCCCCAACAATCAGCAATTGTTATGTCTGAAATTCTGTTTAAACCCGAAAAATGACAGGTAGTGCAAGATTTTCTTGTAATTAAATTGTTTAAAAACAAAGTATGATATGCAGAAAAAACACCGTTTTCTTTATATATTTTTCCGTTGATACCGCTAAATGAATACCCGTTACAAGCCCAGCCATTAATCGATTTATCACGAAATTTGAAATCAGAAATCATAATGTTATGTTTTTTTTCTAAAAAAGCAACATAATCATTTAATAGTCTTTGATTGGGTACTCCTGTACAACTCAAATCTACTGTTAATAAATTTTCATAGTCTTTGTGTAAAAATGTCTTTAATCCGGCAATTTGACAAGGCGTTCCGGAGTATAAAACTTTTTTACCCTCTTCAAGCAGTTTTTTCGCTTCTTTGAACGTGCTCCCTATATCACTTTGTACGTATTTTGAACCTTGAAGCTTGTATAAATCTTTTTCATTGTCAACAGAAATATGTTTTATAACAAATTTATAGTCAACTTTTTCCAATGCAGAACCGAAAACTATTCCATTTTGAGATAATACGTATCTTGCAAGTTCTGCAAACACACCACCCGATGAGGAGTCCTTACTCAAATCAACATTCCTTGAAGAAACGGCAATTGTATTTTGTGGATAATTTTTATTTAATTCGCCAATTTTTGCGCATACTTCATCACATAATCCGCAACGAATACATTTTTCCTCGTCAATAACAGGAAAAAGAAAACCATAGATATCTTCTTTCCTCGTAATAGCACCTTTAGGGCATATATTCAGGCACGCATTGCACATTGAACAAGTTGATTTATTTTTCATTATTCCTCTATTTATTTAGTAACTTTGATTTGACTATGTCTTTCACATACTTAGGCATTAATCTATAAAACAGTCGTAAAATTAGTGGATATTGTACTATATATTTTTTACTTAATTTATCAAGTGTATATTTTTGAGATAAAAAATCTCTAAAAAAGTCAGCTCTTAATTGCGGTTCTTTCGTTGGTTGAATTATATTATGATTTTTTTTGATGGCTATATCAAGAGGAATTTTATTAATTGTACATAAATTATTAAAAGTATTGAAAAATTGTTCGCCTTTGTTGTTGTTTATTATCGCAATTGAAATTCCTTTTTCGTCATTCAATGTTGCATTGTATTCATCAACACCCCAAAAATCACCAATAGTTATATCCGCAACTCTTGGTATTTTATTGAATTTACAACTAAAACAAGATTTATTCATTGAAAAGCCATGTCCAAACAATTTAAGATATGAAGAATTTTTCATCTCTATTAATTTGATTTTGGATTTATCATAATATATTTTTAGTATCTTCCCTTGTCCCCAATTTCTGTCTTTTGCTCTAAAATTGATATTTATAATTTTATCTTTTCTGTTTAATAAATTTAAATATTCTTCAAACACCTTTGGTGAAGGAACACCGTGACATATAACTTCAACAGTAATCAAATTTTTATAATCTCTTTGCAAAAATGATTTTAGTCCTGCTATCTGGCAAGGTGTTCCTGTAAAAAGAACTAATTTGTCTTGCTGTAAACATTCTTTAGCTTCTGAATATGTACGCTCAGTGTTACTTTGAACATATTTTGAAGAATACAATTTATCAAGTTCATCAATAGTTGATGCTTTTATGTGATGAGCTTTAAAATTTTCGTCCCACGCAACGCCAAAAACAACACCTCCATTGCTTATAACATATTGAGCAAACATTGGAAAAACGCCACCTGATGAAGAATTAAAACGTTGTTGTTCATCATTATTTACAACCGAATAAACCTCAGGTCCTTTGTAATTATCAGATTGAAAATAATACGGAGGGCAAACTCTTTCGCATAACCCACAATTAATACAAAGATTTTTATCAATTTCAGGAACGTAAAAACCCTCTGTATTTTGAACCATTTTTATTGCGTTTTTCGGACAAATATTATAACAAGCACCACAGCCTGTACAACAATTTTTATTTTCCATTTTTTATTTTCCCTATCAAATTAATTATGAATGGAGCATACTTGGAAACATATATTAAATTAAAAATTTATTTATATTCTTTGAAATTTTTTATAAATTTATTTTTTAAAGTAAATTCTTTTTCCATTTGCATAATCCTTTTTTCAAGATATTCTGTTTTGATTTCAAGTGCGTTTGCACTATGATTTTTTTCTCCTTTTAAAGCATCTTCAAGAAATTGTAATCCAAGTTTTCTTTGTTCAGAAATTTTTTCATTCACAGTATTGTAATCAATGTCAAAAATTTTATCTTCAGATATATCTTCAACTGAATTTATGGATTGATTTTTAATGCCAAGATTATTGAAAACAGAATTAAATCTTGAATTACCGTTGGCAGAATTTACAACACAAATAAAAGGCTTGTTAAAAAGAAGGGCAAAACAGGTTCCGTGAAAAGAGTCAGTTATAAGGTATTTGCAATTTTTAATCGCAGAAATCCAATCCTCAACAGATAAATTAGATGCAAATAAATTGACATAGTCATTATCTGCTTTCAACTTGTTTTTCGGGTGCATTAAATATGTAACAATCTTGCCGCTTACATTAAATTTTGATTTTTCTGCTAATTTATCAAACTCAATTGTATCAAGTAATAAAACAGGATCAAAAATTAATTTAGCACCAATACCTAAAATGTTTTTACAAATATCAACACCTGATTCTTCTCTAAGAGAAATATAATCAAATATGCTTAAAGACTTTTTGAAAATCTCTTTTTCTTCTTCAGAATAATCATTTATAAATTCTGTTTCGTCTTTTCCAAAGCATGCGGATACTGCTATTTTTTTTGCATTTATGTCAGCAAACAGTAACATAAACTGCTCAAAATTTGAACGTGCAATTTTTTTGTTAAAAACCTGATCTGAACCAACAATAAATGTATTACAATCCTTTGATAAATTTTTTAAATCGGTATAAGTATGAATCCAAGATGTTGTTTTTAAATATGATTTTGCAAACTTTTGCGAAAAATTAAAATTATTGTATATAAACAAATGGCTTTTTCTTGAATTATCGACAAGATAAGAATCATAACCAAAATTATCTACTAATTTCTGTAGCGAATATGCTGTCAGTATTGCACCATAATTTACAGCTGACCACCAATAGTTAAAAATACAAACCTTATTAGTTTTCATAACATTAAGTACTTTCTTTTATTTTTGCAATATGATATTATCATAAAAGTACTTTAATTTATCGTAATTTTTATGAACATACTTATTATTCACCCATTTTTTACTAATTCAGAACAACATTTTAGGGGTTCAGAGTTTATATCTCAGAACACATACAAGATTTTGAAAGAAAATGGACATGTTGTTCGGTATTTTGCAACAGATGAAAAACCATATATTGATGAGCAAAGTTGGACCAGTTTTTTCCCTAAATACGCTCCTAAGTTTAATTTGAGTTTTTTTTGGAATTTTGAAGCGCAAAGAAACATGAATAAATTACTAAATGAATTTTCTCCTGACATAGTTCATATACATGGTCTGTCTAGAATTTCTTACTCTTGTTTAAAACCCGTTTTTGATAAAAAAATTCCCACTGTTATGACAATTCATGACCCATATATGCTTTGTCCGGCAGGCAAGTCATGGGACAATGAAAAAATTAACTATTGTACAAAGTGTAGTGGTTTTAATGTATTACCTTGTGTTATTAATAACTGTGTTACTACAAAGAAATGGCTTTCAAGTGTGAATATGGCCACACTAAATTTTTTCAATAAATCTCTTCGCGTTCACAAAAAAATAAATCGTTTTATAACTCCTTCTTTAGTTTTAAAAAACTTTTTTAAATCAGAATTAGATGAATCAAAAATAGATGTAGTACCTAATTTTGTTAATAGCAAATACTTGATGGAAAATCCTGACTACGAAAACAACAAAAATTGCGAACATTTTATATTTGTTGGCACTTTGACAAAATTTAAAGGCGTTGATACGCTTTTAAATGCAATGAAAATTCTTCCTGATAATATAAAAGTTAAAATTATAGGTTCAGGAGCAGAAGAAAACAGATATAAGAATTTTGTAAAAGAAAATAAACTTACTAATGTTACCTTTTTAGGGTCTTTAAATCAAGAAAGTCTTATAAAAGAATATAAAAACGCACTTGCAGTAATAGTTCCATCTCTATTTTTTGAAACATTCGGACTAATTAACGTTGAAGCATTCGCTCTTGGGAAAACAGTAATTGGTTCTAATATTGCAGCAATTCCAGAAATTATTGAAGATGGTGTTGACGGTTTGTTATTTAATCCTGACAACGCAAAGCAGTTATCAGAAAAGATTAGGTATCTTTATAATAACAAACAATTAACCGTTCAAATGGGTAAAAAGGCAAGAGAAAAAGTTGAAAAATTATATACAGAAGAAATCTATTATAAAAATTTAATGTCTGTTTACGAAAAAACATTATTTTCTAAAACTGAATAAATTAATTATGTATGCGCTTATAACACCAAAAAACAAAAATAGATAAGGCGTTGTCAATATTACTCCATATAGTGTATAAAGAAGAGTACATACAATTAAAGTAATTGAAAAGTCAATGTAAAGTAAATTTTCGTTATTATAGTATTTTTTCAACAGATTTAAAACAATAAAATTTCTGAATATGAAATAATAAAAGAGTGAAAAACCAATTAGACCGGAAGAAGTCAATAATTGAGAAAAAGATGACTGATACATTGAAATACCCGCATTAGGCTTAAAAGCATATGTCATTTGTGCTATATATTCCGGAGTGATTGGCAACGGAGATTTTAAATACTGTTCAAAGACAAAAAATCTCACATTATCATATCCAAATCCCAAAATAGGGTGTTGAGTGTATAAAATCATTGCATTAACAATTCCTACTATTCTTGTTCCTAAAGATAAGTCAGACAATACCAATTCTTCCGGATCACTCAAGGAAGAAAGGACATTAACAATTCTTCCCAAATATGAATTTAAAATAATCATATTATCTGTACATACGAAATACGTAAATGCAAACAAAATTAAAAGCAAAATTAAGTAATAATTATTTATCATGAATTTTAATAAAGACCTGTAAAAGAAACAAATAGTACTTATTAAACAAAAAATTAACATTATCGGAGATTGTGTTAAAAATAAACACAAAAACATTAAGGGAATCATTGTTATTCGCATTATAATATTTATATTTTGATTTTTAGTAGGAATAAATTTATTTAACGTAAACAAATATATAAAAGGCATTATGAAAAATATAAATTTGCCAAAAGAACCGGGTTCGTGGAAAATGCTTCTTGCTCTTGGCATACCCGTTATTACATCAGACTGAATTACTTGATCAAAATATTCAATCTTCATATTTGATAAAGTGTCAGAAATGATTTTAATTATCCCTATTGATAAATAATCACCTAAAAAACAAATAACACCATATATAAATAAACAAAAGGAAGTTATATACAAAATCTTAATAAATTTTCTGAAAGAAATAATTCTGGGAATATAGCAAATTGCGAATAAAAATGGTACTATTCCAGGCAATAATTTATGTATCACCGAATAAAAATTTAATGGTCTTGAAACATGAAAAAATAATAGAATAAAAATATCAAGAAATAGCCAAACAATAAACCAATACAAATATTTTAACGGAGTTCTTTTATATGATATTTGAATTATTTTTATAAAGCTTTTTGTGTAAAAGAGAAAATATATAAGAATTGCTAAGGGGATTATCAGATAATACAACTTAAATATAAACGGACCTATAGAAAACACAAAACCATCAAAAAATGTTGACAGAATTGCAATAAGCCCAATTGATTGTAATATCTTTCTTTTTTTCATTCTATTATCTCTATTTATCAACAAATAATTTTTTACATTTTATCACGGATAAAAAAGAATACTTTAGTAAAATACAAAAATATTTTAGAAATATTTTGAATTTTAAGCGATTTGAAGAAATCGGAGGCAGAATATTATAAATACAATGAAGAAAATAAAGTGTATTTATTGGGTGAGAGGTCGTCCTCGACATGTAACTTTCTTTATGTATTCTCCAAAATGTCAGTTTTTCTTTTATATAATAGAAATCTGTCATCGCAGAAATTTGAGCCCAAAGCCACCAATCAATTTCTCTGTTATTAGGAGAATTCCATTGACATTTTTCTAAAAATTCTTTTTTAACCATGACGCAAGAAAACGTTGGAATGTGATTTTTAAAATAGAACAAGTCTGAAATACGTTGTGGATTTTCGTCAAATTTCCAACATTTATCTATATCTTCAAGTGTCTTTTGTAATTTTTTGTTTGGCTTTTCTCCAAAAGTTTTAATTTGATTATAAATAAGACCTACATTGGGAAATTTATTAAATATTTCAAGTTTTTTTTCAAGATAATTATTTGACAATTTATCATCAGATTCTAAGAAAACTATATATTTACTTTTAGAATTTTTAATACCTAATTGCAGAGATTTTATTAATCCTAAATTTTGATTATTTTCGTGCGTCAGTAGTATAATTCGAGAATCAATTTCAACGAATTTATTAATTATACTTAAGGAATTATCCTTTGATCCATCATCAACAATAATCAAATTCCAATCTTTTACAGATTGGTTGATTATAGATTCAATCGTTTCTGGAATATATTTTTCATAATTATAACTTGTTAATATAAAAGTTACATCAGACATAGGCACTCCTCAAAAAAATATAGCACATATAATGAATTTATGATAAAATAAAATAATGGACGTTTCAATAATCTTGGTAAATTTCAATACGAAAGATTTAACTCTTAATTGTATAAAATCTGTGTACGAACAGACTAGTGGAATTGAGTTTGAAATTTATGTGGTTGATAATAATTCTCAAGATGATTCTTGCAAAGCAATTGAAAATGAGTTTCCGAATGTAAAGATTATAAGAAACGCCGATAACAAAGGTTTTGGAGTGGCAAACAATATTGCTGTCAGAGATAGTGAAGCAAAGTATGTGTTTTGCTTAAATACAGATACGTTGCTAATAAATAATGCAATTTTTGAAATGTATAAATTTATGGAAGAAAACGAAAACACCGGAGCAGTAGGAGGAAATCTTTATCATAAAGATATGTCACCTGCTTTCAGTTTTTATTATTATTTTAATATTTGGAATTCATCACTTTTTTATTGGTTTGCAAAAAAACTTTTTAAAAATAAATTTGCGGCAAAAGAACTAAAAGATGTGACAGATGTTGACTTTATATCTGGCGCTGACTTGTTTATGAGAAAATCAGTTTTAGACAAAGTCGGATTATTTGATGAAAATATTTTTATGTATTATGAAGATATGGATTTATGCAAAAGAATTAAGGACTGCGGTTTTGGTGTAAAAATTATCCCTGCCGCAAAAATATATCACCTAGAAGGTTCTTCTTGCAAAAACTTTTTAAAAAGAACGCAGCTTTCAATGAAAGGTAAGTATTATTATATCAGAAAACACAACTCGAAGTTGTGTCTGTATTGCATGAAAATACCTTATATTATTTTGCATTTACTTTGCTATCTTTTTACATTTAATAAAGAACATTTAAATCTTTTAAAAATTCATATTAACGGATAATATCTATCTTGATTATTAATTCTGTTATTTCCCATTTTTAATCGTCAACTTAATATATTTTAGTATGAAATTTCCCCAAATAAGAGTTGTCCAGAATGCTTTTTGAAAAATATTATAGTTATTCCAAAAATGTTTTTTGAAAAATTTCATCATAGATTGTGTGAAAATCAGCACGCTTTTTGCTTGAATTTTCTTTGTCGTTACTCCCTGATAATGAGTTACAACGGCAAACGGGTTATATACAACCGTTTTACCGATATTTTTCGTTCTTATTCCCCAATCTGTTTCTTCCTGATACAAGAAAAATTGTTCGTCCATTCCGCCGATTTGGTCAAACAATGATTGTTTTACCATCATGCAGCAACCTGATAACGCCCAACAATCGTTTATTTCTTCTCTGTCAACATTCCACATCGCATATCCGTTAAAATATTCATTCTTAGGAAAAGCTTTTGCAAGCCCAACAATATGAAAGAGAGTATCTTTCGGATAAGGTTTTCCCCTCAAACAAGGCTGCTGAAAACTTCCGTCAAAATTCAAAACCTTCGGACCAACCATTCCGACATTCTCAT
>CAZKAS010000038.1:0-17282 GCA_964550875.1 uncultured Muribaculaceae bacterium
TGTTTCTTTCTCTCCTTTTCTGTATATAAAAACAATTTAACGAAAATAATTAAAATGCCTCAAATTGAGTATTTTCATGCAACAAATTAAAACCTAATGTTTAAGATTATAAATGTTAAAATTCACATATTATTGATATAAAATTACATTTTTTATATTCCTCAGGAATATCTAACTATTGATATTTTCCGCCTTTGAGGAACGCACCACAAGACAAATTTTGTTACAACACATGAAATAACAAAATAAATCAAAGAAAATTTCAAAAATTTTTTCGATTTTTAGTTTACAGTCTATAACATATATTAAAATGTTACATAGTTAAATTCTATATGCTTTCTTGTAGTATAAAATTATGCCAATAAGCCCGATAATAATATTTGGCAACCAGGCTGCAAGAATAGGAACAAGAACACCCGATTCGCCGAACGAAATTGAAAAAGCTCTAATCAAATAGAAAAAGAAAATAATTAATATGCTGAATAGAAAACCTCTATTGTACCTTACTCTTGGAGGTGTAATTGCCAAAGGAACTCCTAAAAGCACCAGTACAATACTTGTTACGGGAAACGCTGTTTTGTCCCAAAGGCTAATAATACTTTCTATCCTATCTTCTTCTGACAGAGGTTGTCCGTTTATTGTTTTCAAATTATCTGTCATTACCATTTTAAATAATTCAAAGAAATTATGTGTACTTCCTTGATCTCCTGACAACAACGATTTTTTTACTTCTGCTCCAAAATCTACTGTAGTTTCTTCAAACCAAGATGTACTTAAATTTTTTCCTTTTGTCGATATCGTATATGCTGATGCATCTTTGAAAAGCCAGCCTTTTTCAACAGCTGTTCCTCGTTTCGCCTGAACTATTTGTATGGTTTTTGGTGTTGAAACATCTAAAATTGAAACATTGTGAAACTCTTCATCTTCGCAATTTTCAACATAAAACATTCGTTTCAATTCAATTCCGTTTTTAAGTTCTTTTAGTGTAAAATTCTTTTTACCGTCAGGAACATGACGCTGAGTAATAGACCACATTGCAAGATATCTCGATTGTTGAGTCGTGACAGGTACAATTGTTTCATTTATAAAAAATGTAATTACTGTCGCAACCGTTGCAAAAATAAAAATAGGTTTAGCTATTCTGTTTATGCTTACTCCGCACGCTCTTAAAACCGTTAATTCAGATGCAAGACACATTCTGTTTACAGACATTACTGTTGCAAACAAAACGCTGATTGGAATTGACATTACTATGATTGCAGGCAAATTCAATAATATTAACATAAATGCTACTTTTACCGGCATTCCGTAATTTGAAATTTGTTTAATTAGTGTTGTAAATGTATCTGATGCAAAAATAATCGAGGTAAATACCAAGATTCCAAAAATAAATATCTCGGAAATTTGCCTTAATACATACTTATCCAATATCGACAATTTGAAAAATTTCATGCTTTAATTCTACCTCAAAAATAAAAATTATTCTTGATAGTATTTAATTTTTTCAATTGTATCTTCTAGTTTCCTTTTTGTATCCGCCTTATTCGTCATTATTTCTGCCAGCGCCGTATTAACTATTAATGTGATATTCTTTTTGTTTCTGGAATTTTTTAGTCCTTCGCCTATGTTTTGTATTTGTTCAGCACTGATTTTTCTTGCATATTCTTCTTTTGTTGAGGATTTTTTGAAATAATCGTCAGATAAGGCTTCTTTATTTACAGGTAAAATTGATGTTAATTTTGCAAATTCAAGTTGATTTTTTTTATTTGTCAAAAAAATGGCAAATTTCAGAGCCTCTTCTTTATGTTTCGCTTTTGAAGGGATTATTAAATTCATCAAAGAAAAATCATATTTACCCGTACTACCTAGCATTTGAGGTGCTACAACTGTTTTTTTATATACAGTTGGAGCATTTTCTTTTACTATATTCAAGAAATTTGTACCTGCTTGTAAAAATACAATTTGACCTGACATATACTTTTCCAGCGCTTCTCTATGGTTTTGAGTAAGACTTTCTTTTGGAATTAAATTGTTTTGATATAATTTTTTGTATTGTTCAAAAATTTTTTCTGTCTTGTCGGACGTAAAATTTTTATTTATTGTAATTCCGTATTTATTGAGTATTTTTAAGAAACTGTCGTTTTCGCTAATTGTCGGCATTTCAACATAACAACCGGTGATATTTTTTACATTTTCTGCGTATGAATACATTTCTTCATAAGTTTTTGGTAATCTCGTAATACCGGCTTTTGTTGCCAAATCACTGTTTACAAAAGTAATTGCTGAAGTAATATAAAAAGGAATTGCAAAAAATTTGTCGTTATAAGAGAGTGATTGATATAGTGCACATGGATAAGAATTCATATATTCTTTAGGTATTTCGTATAAAGCATTCTTTTGTGCAGCCATAGCAGAAAAATCCGGCGTTAAATTTATTAAATCAGGAGGATTATCCGTCAATAACGCTGCTAATGTTCTTTTTTCTCCTTCTGAGTACGGAACATCTACCCATTTTATTTTAATATCAGGGTTTTCTTTTTCAAATTCTGCTATTACTCCATTTATGTATTTATCAAAAGTACCTAATTGTAATGTCCAAAAAACAAGTTCATTGTCCGTTTTATTTTTTGTTTTAAAGTTTAAAAACAAAAAAACAACTAAAAAAATAATAGTTAAATAAATAAATATTTTTTTCATAATACCGTAATTTGTCATGTATAATATATAATATCATTATACAGGGAATATTGATAATGGATTTATTTGATAATTTAAGAGAATGTAATAAACAAATTCCTTTAGCGGAAATATTAAGACCAAAATGTTTAGAGGAGTATTTAGGTCAAAGAAACATTATTTCCGAAAATTCCGCACTTTTTGGTTTGTTAAATTCAGGAAGGTTATTTTCCGTATTATTTTGGGGACCTCCCGGGTGCGGTAAAACAACCCTTGCAAGACTGCTTGCAGATAAAGTTAATGCTGATTTTATTGAACTTTCCGCAGTAACTTCGGGTGTCAAAGATATAAAAGATGTCGTTACAAAATCAAAAGAAAATCTGCTTAGCGGTAAAAAAACAATTTTATTTTTAGATGAAATTCACAGATATTCAAAAACGCAACAAGATGCACTGTTACCGCACGTTGAGAACGGAACATTTTATTTAATGGGTTCTACAACCGAAAATCCATCGTTTCAAGTAATACCTGCACTTTTGTCCAGAGTAAGGGTAATGAGGTTATCGGCTCTTGATGATGAAAATATCGAAAGTATTATTGCGAAAGGTTTTCATTATCTAAAAAGTAATTATTCCGATGCGAAGGTTCAACGTGATATTATAGAAATGATTATCAATTTTGCACGTGGAGATGCTCGTGCAGCGCTAAATTTAGTTGAAGATTTGTTTTTTGCATCAGATATAAAAGACGGTATAAGAATTTTAACCACGAAAAGACTCGAAGAACTTGCGCAAACAACATTAATTAAATATTCACAAAGTGACCATTACGATATGGCATCTGCTTTTCAAAAGAGTTTAAGAGGTTCTGATAAAAATGCGGCAATTTATTGGCTAGCCAAAATGATTACGGCAGGTGAAGACCCTCGTTTTATTGCTCGCAGACTAATCGTCTGTGCGGCGGAAGATGTCGGTAACGCTGACCCTAATGCTCTTAATGTAGCAATGAATGCCCACAGAGCGGCAGAACTTCGTGGTATGCCTGAAGCAAGAATACCCTTAGCTCAGGCTGTAGAATACGTTGCTACAGCTCCTAAATCAAATCGGGCAATTTGTGCTATTGATGAGGCAATTGCGGATATTATGTCGGGTAAAAATTATCCGCCGCCTATGCATTTAAGAGATTCACATTATAAAGATGCTGCAAAATACGGCTTTGGAAAAGGTTATGTTTATACCCACGAAAACCCCGATTATCAACAGCAATTTATGCCTGACGAATTAAAAGAAAAAAAATATTTCAAAGAATAATTTAAGAAGGGAAAACATGAAAACCTTTAAAAAAACATATATTAACTTATTCTCGATTTTTTTCATTGGAATTTTTATTATTTTCACTAACAACTGTTTTTGTCTTGCAAAAACAAAAAATAACGAACTTTCAAATAAAAACAAAACAACTGTTTATAACGTTAAAGGAGTGTTTCAAAAAGGTTCCTATATTGTTAACGATAAAAGTGAAAATAATCCAAAAGCAATTTACTATACATATTATCTGATAACAAATAAAGACGGTTCAAAATACGGAATTGCTGATGATAGCGGAAAATTAGTCATTCCTTGTGAATATGACTGCATTTACAAGAATAGACCTTTTATAATTGTTGAAAACAATGGCAAGAAAGGTGCCTTTTCAAATTCAGGCAAAAACATTTTACAGATTGAGTTTGACGACATTAGTGTTAACTACGGACAATTTATAGTCACGGTTGCAGACAAACAAAGCATTTATTCTTCCTACGGTAAAAGACAACTTTTAGATGAATATGACAATATTAACTCTATTGTCAAAGGAAAATTTCTGCTTAAAAAGGATAATAAATATTATTTGTATAATGTAGAAAAGAATGAAGTTACTGATTTACCTTATGATAAAGTTTCAAGATACTTGAATTACCTTTTGGTGGAAAAAAACGGTAAAAAAGGTCTGTATTCATACAATGAAGAAAAAATCGTTGTTCCTGTCAAATATGACGATATAAAGAGTTATACCAACGATACACTAATAGTCACTCTTAACGGTAAAAAAGGATTATTGGATATAAAGTCGTCAAAATTTTTAATTCCGTTAATTTATAATGATATAAAAATTAATCAAAAGTTTTATTTGCTTTTGCTAAAAAAACAAAATAATAAATTCGATTTAGCTTACACATACACTGAAAATAAAAAAACTTATGCGGCAGTTATTGACGTTGATGCAGACGAAATTTCCGACTCTAATTTGTGGCATGCTTCACGTAAAAAAGAACAATTTTTATCTATTCCAATAAAAAAGAACGGAAAATATACAATTATGTTATTTTCTAGAGAAAAAAAATCGCAGGAGCTTCTTTGCCCTATGAATACGATGAAATTATGAAAATCGGCAACTTTTATAAAATAAAAAAGAACGGAAAATTTGCTCTTACGACATATTTAATCAAAAATTTAGCAGTGATTTTTTATTTGATGATTGTGAAAAACTAGGCTTTACAAGTTATTTTAAAGTTAAAAATGACGGAAAATACGCAGTATTAGATTTAGATAAAAATAAAATGAGCGATTTTGAATATGAAGACATTAGGATTACAACAAAATTTCATCATAAATGTATTCAGATAAAAAAGAACGGAAAATGGAAATATATAAATCCTTCCAAAATCGTAAAACAAGGATTTGCAAACGGATTATATTATATGGGATTACTTGTGGCATCTCCGGTATTGGTTCCTACGGCAGCGGCTTTCTATATTTTAATATATTCCGGTGTCCAGGAATCACCCACAAAATATCCAAAAAAAATTAAGGTATATTCCGAATAAGAAACAAGACAGGCTGTTAGACCTGTCTTGTAAAATATTGTTTGCTATGCCGTTAAACGGTAATTTTCTTTAACGTCCAAGCAATATTGTCTGCGAGATTTTCCATATTTCTCATTGCTTCTTCATCAAGATTGACTTCGCCTTTTTCTCTGCCAAAACCAATATTCCAATATGTAGAACCAACAATAATCATTTCATTCATCAGAAACATGTGATGAAGTGAGGATTGAATTGCCACTCCGCCGCCTCTTCTTTGGGCAACAACTCCGACACCGATTTTATGCTTTAATGCCCCGATTGCACTACCAACAAGACCAAGTCTGTCAATAAAAGCTTTTAATTCAGGAGTCATATCCGAATAGTAAGAAGGTGTTCCCAATATTATAACATCGGCATCTAAAACGTCACCAATAATTCCGTTAAAAATATCATCAACGAAACTGCACTTTCCGCTTTTCATTTTTTTGCATGCCCAACACGCACGACAACCGTGAATATTTGTTCCTCCAACTTGAATTAATTGAGTATCAATATTATACTGCTCAAGTCTATCAAGAACTTTTGTCAGCATTCTGTACGTGTTTCCGTCTTTTCTCGGACTGCCGTTAATTGCCACTGCTTTCATCATTTCTCCTTACTTTAATAAAGAATGTCCTGTCATTTCTTCAGGCTGATTAATTTCTAACAACTCAAGAATTGTCGGTGCAACATCACAAAGTGCTGCATCTTTTTCATCTTTTAGTTCGTGATTATCATTGATTAAAAATAGAGGAACAACATTAGTTGTGTGAGCAGTAAATGGCTTATGTGTTTCAGGGTCTTCCATACATTCAGCATTACCGTGATCTGCCGTTAGAAGCATTTTTACGCCTTTTTCCTTTGCTTTTTCAACAATTTTGCCGACACAAGTATCAACGGTTTCACAAGCTTTAACTGCTGCCTCAAAAACTCCTGTATGACCTACCATATCAGGGTTTGCAAAATTAACTAATATATATTGATATTGTTCATCATCTAATGCTCCCAAAACCTTGTCGCAAACTTCCATTGCACTCATTTCAGGTTGTAAATCGTAAGTTGCAACTTTTGGTGAATTTACAAGAACTCTTGTTTCTAATTTGTTTGGCTTTTCAACTCCTCCATTAAAGAAGAAGGTTACGTGAGCATACTTTTCGGTTTCAGCAGTTCTGAATTGTTTGATACCATTTTCATCAAGGACATCTCCCAAAATGTTTGTGAGTTTGTGAGGAGGGAATGCAACAGGTAAATCAAATGTTTCATCATATTTAGTAAACATAACATAATTCAGGTTTTTACGAACAGCCTTACGGTTAAATCCGCTAAAATCTTCAAAAGTCATTGCTCTTGTAATTTCTCTTGCACGGTCCGGACGGAAGTTGAAAAATACAATTGAATCATTGTCACAAATTCTTGATGATTCATCTGAATTTGTAACCGTTGGTAATACAAATTCATCGGTTACATCATTTGCATAAGAATTATCAATTGCAACAAGTGAATTTTCTGCCTTTTCTCCTTCACCTAAAAGTAAACAGTTGTACGCTTTTTCAACTCTGTCCCAACGATTATCTCTGTCCATCGCATAGTAGCGACCGCTGATTGTTGCAATTTGAGGTAAGTTATATTCTTTTAATTTGTTTTCAATTCTTTCAAGAAACGTTTTTGCACTTTTTGGAGGGGTATCTCTTCCGTCCAAAAATGCATGAACATAAACATTTTTTAATCCTTCTTTTGCCGCAAGTTCTATAAGAGCTTCAAGATGTTCCATTGCACTGTGTACCCCGCCCGATGAAACAAGACCGTAAAAATGGATTGATGAATTGTTATCTTTTGCGTGCTTAACAGCGTTTAAAAGAACATCATTTTTGAAGAATGAACCGTCTTTTACTGCATTGTTAATTCTGGAAAGTTCTTGATATACAACTCTTCCGGCTCCTAAATTTAAGTGACCTACCTCAGAATTACCCATTTGACCATCAGGAAGTCCTACATATTCCCCACTTGCATTAATTTTAATGTTCGGAACTGATTTATAAAGTTTGTCAAGATTAGGAGTTTTTGCAGTTTTTGTCGCATCTTTCGGACAATTTGAATTTAAACCAAATCCGTCCATTATACATAAAAGAACTCTGTTTGCCATATAAATTACCTCTTTTGAATTAATCTTTCACATAAGAATTGTAACACATCAAAAGTTTTAAACAATTTAACCCTGTAAAATATAATAATTATTTACGTGAAATATATTTTGTAAACAGTCAAAGAGGTTATCAAAAACGTTAATTTTATTTTTCGATTACTTCTTGTGTTTCAATTTGTTTCAGTTTTTTGTTATATTTTATGGAGTCAAAAAATGCCCAACCAACAATAATTAACCCTGTTGACCCCGTAACAACTTCAGGAACTTCGTGAAGGGTTGAAAAGAACATAATTAAAGCCAAAAAACCAATTGCCCAGTGTGCACCGTGTTCAAGGAAAACATATTGTTTTAAAGTTTTTAACTCAACCATATATAGCGTTAACGAACGAACAAACATTGCTCCAATTGCAAGTCCGATAGAAATCAAAATAATATCTTTGCTGATTGCAAACGCCCCTAAAACCCCATCAAGAGAAAAAGAAGCATCAATTAGTTCCAAATACAAGAATCCGATGAATCCTATTTTTGCAACACCGCCTGTTAAAGAAGCTTTATGTTCTGCAATTCTTTCAAGAGCATTGCTGACTCCATCGATTAACAAATACAGTATAACTCCTGAAACACCAGAGAAAAACACAGGATTTTTTATATTTGCAGGAACGAGAAAACTAACAGTTGTAACAAGTAGTAAAGTTACTAAAACTTCAGTAGATTTAAGCATGTGACATTTTTGCATAAGTTCTTCAATTTTAGAAATCCAATGAAGTTCTTTTTCTTCGTGGCAGAAATAAGAGAGGAATAGCATAAACAAAAATGCACCGCCGAATGTCACCAAAGGTGCGTGACATTGAGATAGGTAGAAAGCATATTTTTCCACATCATTAAGAGCTAGGTTGATTACATTAGAAATATTTAAACCTGCAAAAATAGCGACAACCAGAACAGGGAATAGAAATCTCATACCGAATACAGCAATTAAAATCCCCCACGTAACAAAACGATGTTGCCATTTTTCAGTCATTTTTTCAAGTTTCATGGCATTAACAACAGCATTGTCAAAGGATAAAGTAACTTCCATAATAGAAAGGAAGAGAACGATAAATACACAAAGTGCAGCATGCCCGGGGTGTTTTTGTAACCCCCATAAAAAAGCGAAAATTATACCAAAAACAGTTATTAATATTGAACCTTTAAAATGTTTCATAATCCTTACCCTTACATTCCCACAAAATTATAACAGAAATAACCGTTAAATAAAAATTAATTAAATATTTAGAAATCAAATCACTTGAAAACCTCATTTGTTTGTTATATATTGAGCCTGTAAAAGCATACAAGTTATATGGAGAAATAACATGGCTGAAAGAAAATTAGTAGGAACAGGAGAAATGTTCAAAAAGGCACTTGCAGGCGGATATGCTATAGGTGCTTACAATGTTAACAATATGGAAATTTTACAAGGTATTGCTGAAGCAGCAGAAGAAACACGTTCACCGATTATTCTTCAAGTATCTGCAGGAGCAAGAAAATATGCAAACCAAACATATTTGATTAAGTTAGTTGAAGCAGCACTTGCAACAACAACAGTGCCTATTGCTCTTCACTTAGATCACGGTGCGGATTTTGAAATTTGTAAGGCATGTATTGATGGTGGATTTTCATCTGTAATGATAGACGGTTCGAGATTTTCTTTTGAAGAAAATGTTGCAGTAACTAAAAAAGTTGTTGAATATGCTCACGAAAGAGGAGTTTCAGTAGAAGCAGAACTTGGTAAGTTGGCAGGTGTTGAAGATGACGTTAATGTATCAGAAAAAGATGCAAAATATACAAATGTAAAAGAAGCAGTTGAGTTTGTAAAACAAACAGGCTGTGATTCACTTGCAATCGCTATTGGTACTTCACACGGTGCATATAAATTTAAAGGTGAAGCAAAATTAGACTTCGACAGATTGAAAGAAATCAAAGATGCTCTTAAAGAATCAGGATTTGGTGATTATCCGATTGTTCTTCACGGTTCTTCATCAGTTCCGAAAGAATTTGTTGAAAAATGTAATAAATTTGGTGGAAATTTACCTGATGCACAAGGTGTTCCTGAAGATATGCTTAATTATGCATCAAAGCATGGTGTTGCAAAAATCAATATTGACACAGACTTAAGATTGGCAATGACTTCAACAATCAGAGAATTTTTCATTGAACACCCTGAAAAATTTGACCCCAGAGAATATATGGGACCGGGCAGAACTGCTGTTAAAGAAATGGTTATGCATAAGATGCGTGACGTTCTCGGTACAGCCGGTCATGCAGATGACTAATTTTCAATTAAATATTTTATGTAAGAACCGTCCATTGGGCGGTTCTTTTTGATTGTAAAAATAATTAAAATATTACTAACTTGACATAGTATTTAATACGAGGTACCATAATAAAAAATACGATGAGTATTACAATTGAAATGTAGGTAAAAAGTGGGATATATTGTCATAGACGAAAGTAAATGTAAATCTTGTTATTACTGTGTTGATGCTTGTCCGAAGGGATTAATTCAAAAGAGTAAAAAAATTGGATTTACGGGTAATTTAGTAGTTGAATTTAGTGATGAGAATGGAGAGTGTATAGGTTGCAAATGTTGTGCAATTTCTTGTCCTGATTTAGCAATAAAAGAGGTTTACAGATAATGGTAAAGAAATTAATTACCGGAAATAGAGCGATAGCGCAGGCAGCATTTGATGCAGGTTGCGATTGTTATTTCAGTTATCCGATTACACCGCAAACGGCAATTGGAGAATATTTAAGTGAGGTTATGCCGAAAGCAGGCAGGGGATATGTATGCGCAGAAAGTGAGATTGCATCAATCAATATGGTAATTGGAGCGGCGTCAACAGGAGCGAAGGCTATGACATCATCTTCATCTTGTGCGATTTCACTAATGCAAGAGGGCTTGTCATATGCAGTCGGTGATCAATTACCGATGGTAATTATCAGTGTTATGCGTGCAGGTCCCGGGCTTGGATATATTTATCCTTCACAATGTGATTATAATCAGGCTGTGACAGGAGGAGGAAACGGAGATTATCAAATTCCTGTTTTGGCGCCATCGACAGTTCAAGAATGTATTGATTTAACGCACCGAGCATTTTACTTATCGCAAAAATACAGAAATCCGGTAATAGTTCTTTCTGATGGACTTTTGGGACAAATGATGGAACCTGCTGAATTTGTAGAGTATCCATATCCTGAGATTGACAATTCGAGTTGGAGTTTGACTGGGGCAAAGGGACGTAGTCCTAGAAAAATCAGGTCTTTAGAAATTAATGAAGAAAAGCATAATGAAAATCTTAGAAAGATGTTTGACAAATATGTAGAAATGGAAGAGAAAGAAGTTTTATACGAAGAACATAATGTAGAAGATGCAGAGATTTTGTTGGTTGCGTTTGGAACTATGGGAAGAAACATAAAAGCTGCAATGAATGAAGGACGCAAACAAGGTTTGAAGATAGGAACATTCAGACCGATAACATTATTTCCATTTCCAAACAAACGATTGTCTGAGCTTGCAGAAAGAACAAAGAAGATAATTGTTGCAGAAATGAATATGGGTCAAATGATTAAAGACGTTAAGATAGCAGTAAATGGGAAAGCAGAAGTAGTGCATCTCGGACGTCCTGCGGGAGAATGGATTGATGTTGATGAAACAATTGACTTGGTCAAGAAAATGATTGGAGAGCAAAATGCAGCAAGTGTATAAATTACCGAATTGTATAAAGGAAGATGCAAAATTTACTTTTTGTTCAGGGTGTGATCACGGAGTTGCATTAAGATTACTAGGTGAAGCAATAGATGAATTTGGCGTCAGGGAGGATACAATTGCAGCACTGTGTGTGGGTTGTTCGGTTTTTTTGTATGATTTTTTTGATATAGATTGTCTTGAATGTCCGCACGGACGTGCGACAGCGGAAGCTACAGGAATAAAGAGAGCTAGACCAGATAAGTTTGTATTTACATATCAGGGCGATGGAGATTTTGCGGCAATAGGTTTTGCGGAATCTTTATACACTGCAACTCGAGGGGAAAAAGTTACTTCAATTTGTATTAATAATACGACATATGGTATGACAGGAGGTCAAATGGGACCTACTACGTTATTAGGGCAAGTAACAACGACAACTCCATATGGTCGTTCAGCAGAACTCAACGGATATCCTATGAAAATTGCGGAGCATATTGCTTTATGTGGAGGAACAGCGTATTCGGCGAGAGTTTCTCTTGATTCAGTTCCAAACATAATTAAAGCAAAAGAAGCAATCAAAAAGGCTTGTGAAGTCCAGATTAAAGGTTTAGGTTTTGGATTTGTTGAAATTCTTTCTGCTTGCCCAACGAATTGGAAAATGTCGCCGCAAGAGGCTCACAATCACGTAAGGGAAAAGATGATTAAAGAATTTCCTCTTGGGGTATTCAAAGATATTACGAAAGGCTAAAAATGGAACAAAGTATTATAATTGCAGGTTTTGGAGGGCAAGGAGTTTTGTCGGCTGGAATAATTTTAGCCGAGTCGTTTATGTTGAATGACAAAAAAGTTACGTGGTACCCTTGTTATGGAGCAGAAATGCGAGGTGGAGCCGTTAATTGCGAAATAGTTGTAAGTGACATTGAGGTTACATCTGTTCATAAAAAAGAAACCGATTTCCTTATAGCATTAAATGATTTATCTTTTGATAAATTTTTGCCCAAAGTAAAAAAGGGCGGAATAGTGATTGCAAATACATCTTTATTAGAAGAAAAAAGACCGAGAGATGATGTTCATTACATATTTGAAAAATTATCAGACCTTGCCAGAGAATGCGGAAGTATTAAGGCAACCAATATGTCAGCACTCGGAGTGTTAAGCGAGGTATGCAATCTTTGTAATATAGAAGTTATAAAACAAGCCGTTGAAAAAGTTTTGACACCTGAAAAAATTAATTTAAAAGAATTAAATTTTAAAATTTTGCAAGCAGGGCAAAAAATAGGACAGCAGTACATAAGCAGAAAGATATAAAATGAATATTCCGGTAAGAATAAGGGGTATGGAATTTAGCGTACCCGCACTAAAATTAACAAATGAAGACATGTCTAAAATTGTCGATACGAGTGATGAATGGATAAGGCAACGTACGGGAATTGTGGAAAGACATGTTGTATCAGGAGAAGAAGATGCTGTAACTCTGGGCGTTGACGTGGCGGAAAAAATCATTGCTACAACAGGAATTGACCCTATGACAATTGATATGATAATTTCTGCAACATCTGCACCGCAAAGACCATATCCTTCAGTTGCATGTGAGGTTCAAAATGCAATTGGAGCGGAAGAGGCATCGGCATTTGATATAGTTGCAGCGTGTTCAGGATTTTTATATGCAATGCAAATGGCAAGAGCAAATATAAATTCAGGATTTGCCAAAAGAGTATTAGTTCTTGCCTCAGATGCAACATCAAAATTCATAGATTGGACAGACAGGGCAAGTTGTGTACTTTTTGGAGATGGAGCGGCGGCAACTGTGATGGAAGTATCAGAAGATGGAGAAGATGACATAATTAACATTCATCTGGAAGCAGATGGAAAATCTAAAGAATATATTTCATTAAACATACCTAATCAGAATTGTCCACTGGCAATTCCCCATGAAAATCCTGAAAATTTACATATACAAATGGCAGGAAGAGATGTTTATAAATATGTTATGCAAAAAATCCCGTCAATTATAGAGAAAACTCTAAAAGAAGCAGAGATGACAATAGATGATATAGATTATTTTATACCACATCAGGCGAATTTAAGAATGATAGAAGCATTGACAACAAGGATAAAGATTGCCCCTGAAAAGGTTTTGCATAACATAGAAAATTACGGAAATATGTCTGCAACATCAATTCCTTGTGTTCTTGCAGAAAAGATTAAAACAGGAGAACTCAAAACGCCATCTGTAGTATTATTAAGTGCATTTGGAGCGGGAATGACATCAGCAGGAGCAATTATTAAACTAAGATAAATAGACAAATCAAAATTTTTATAATAGTCGAAACACAATAACAAAATAAATGGAAGGAAGAAATGAAAAGAGTAGTAATTACAGGAATGGGCTGTGTATCGCCATTCGGAATTGGAGTTGAAAAAGCGTGGAATGCCGTAGTTAAAGGACAAAGCGGCATTAGGCAATTATCCGTTGATATTGATAAGCAGTTAGTAAAAATAGGCGGAGAAGTTCCTGAGTATAACTCAGAAGATTATGTTGACTCTAAAGAAGCAAAAAGATTAGATAAGTTTATTTTATATGCATTGATAGCAGCCGAAGAAGCTGCAAAAGACGGAAATTTTGACATAAACAAAGAGGACCCGTACAGAGTAGGTGTGGTTATAGGGTCAGCACAAGGTGGTTTATCAACAATGGCACAAAGTCATGAGGTCATGCTTTCACGAGGTTATTATAAATGCAGTCCTTTCACTGTTCCGATGATGATACCGAATATGGCAGCAGGTAAAGTTTCCATTAAATTAGGTGCAAAAGGTCTAAATAAAGCAATAGCAACTGCTTGCGCAACAGGTGCTCATTCAATTGGAGATGCATATCGTTCAATTCAATATGGAGATGCAGATATAATATTTGCAGGCGGAACAGACTCAAAAATAAGTAATTTTGGAGTTGGAGCATTTACAAGTGCAAAAACATTGTCAAAGAGAAATGATAATCCTGAAAAAGCTTCAAGACCTTTTGACAAAGATAGAGATGGATTTGTTATGAGCGAAGGAGCAGCGGTTATAATGCTTGAAGAATTTGAGCACGCAAAAGCGAGAGGCGCAAAGATTTTAGCAGAAATTGTCGGATACGGTCAAAGTGCAGATTCATATGATATGGTTGCGCCCGACCCTGAAGGAAGAGGTGCCGAGTATGCAATATATGCTGCAATAAAAGATGCAGGAATTACAAAAAATGATGTTGACTATATTAATGCTCACGGAACAAGCACTCATGTCGGGGATATTGCAGAATCAAAAACTATAGAAAGAATTTTTGGAAGCAAAGATGAAAACAAAAAGTTATTAGTAAGTTCAACAAAATCAATGACAGGTCATATGTTGGGCGCAGCAGGTGCCATTGAAGCAATCTTTTCCATCAAAGCCATTGAAAATGATATAATTCCTCCCACAATCAATCTTGAGAACCAAGATGAAGAAGTTGGGAATTTAGACTTTGTTCCTAATATTGCAAGACCTCATAAGGTAGAATATGCACTTTCAAATTCATTTGGTTTTGGCGGTTGCAATGCGGTTTTGATATTTAAGAAATATAAGAAATAATAATTTTATAATAAATAGCGAGCGCCAATAACCTAAGTTATTGGCGCTCTTTTAAAAATTGATATTTTATTCTCCTATGGCAGCATCAATAATAAAGTATGTATCAGTTATTTCAACAACCGCCCAGCGCAACACATTGAGTTTGTTATTATTAAATTCGTCCTCAATGTATTTTGCATCAAAAGGTAACTTTTTTTTAATATGAATTTGCTTTGTCGAAATCATTTTATGCTATTCCACAGTAACTGATTTTGCCAGATTTCTCGGTTGGTCAACGTCCTTACCTAAAAATTCAGCAATATAGTAAGCTAAAAGCTGACAAGGAACGTTTGCAACTATCGGAGAAAGTATTTCTGATATTTCAGGAATTGTAATTACTTCTTCAAAAATATCTTTCAAATTTTCATCATTTGATGACGTTAAAGCAATAAGCCTTGCATTTCTTGCCTTTGCCTCTTCACTGTTAGACAGAATTTTATCATATGTAATTCCTCCCGGAATCATAATTGATAAAACGGGCATGGTTTCATCTAACATTGCTATCGGTCCATGTTTCAATTCTCCTGCCGAATATCCTGTTGCATTTATGTAACTTATTTCTTTTAGTTTTAAAGCACCTTCCAACGCTGTTGGTAAATTAATACCTCTTGCAATAAAAATGAAGTTTCTGAAGTTTGCAAATTTCTTCGCAACTTTCTTTATTTGTTCTTTATTATTTAAAATTCCTTCAATTTTAACGGGAACTTGAATTAATTGATGCTTGATGCTTTTTAAATATTCAGATGAAAGCGTTCCTTTTATTTCTGCCAGTTTTATTGCCAAAAGATAAAAAGAAAGGACTTGCGCCGTATAAGATTTAGTAGCGGCGACAGAAATTTCTATACCGGCACTTACAGGGATTAAACTGTTCGCATATCTCGCCATGCTTGAATCAGGACGGTTTGTTACTATTAAAATGTGAGCATTTTTGTCTTTAGCCTGCCTGATAGCAGTAATTGTATCAGCCGTTTCTCCGGATTGCGAAACACCAATAACAAGAGTTTTGTCATCTGTAACCGTTTTTCTGTAAATGTATTCACTCGATGCTTCTACGTCAACTGCAATTCCGGTAAAATCTTCTATTAAAAATTTTCCGACCATTGCGGCATGCAACGATGTTCCACACGCAATTATTTCAATTCTGTTTAATTTTTTTAAAGTTTCTTTATCAAGTTTGACTTCGTCAAGAACAATGGGTTCGTCTATATCAAACAACTTTCCGTTTAAAACATTTCTGATAACATCAGGTTGTTCATGAATTTCTTTAAGCATGAAATGTTTGTATCCAAGTTTACTTAAAGCAACGGGTTCCCAAGGTAATTGCTCAATTTTTTTCTCGATTTCTTTAAGATTTTCATCGAAAAATTCAACAGAATTATCTTTTACAACCGCAATTTCTCCGTCATCAAGATATATTGCTTTTTTTGTATATTCAATGAATGCAGGAATGTCACTGGCAATGTAATTTTCACCTTCTCCTACACCAATTAAAAGCGGTGCGTTTTTTCTTGTAGCAACTATTTTGTCTGGTTCATCTTTATGCATAACACAAATTGCATATGCACCCTTTATTTGTTTTAAACCATTTTTTACAGCAATTTTTAAATCATGTGATTTTCCATATTCATAAGCGAAAAGATGCGCAATTGTTTCTGTATCTGTTTGAGAACGGAATACACAACCTTTTTTTATTAATTCTTCTTTTAATTCTTTAAAATTTTCTATAATACCGTTATGAACAAGAACTAATTTCCCGCAAGTACAGGTGTGAGGGTGAGCGTTAAAATCTGTTGCTCCTCCGTGTGTTGCCCAACGAATATGCCCAATTCCGAGAGAAACATTAACAAATTCATCTTTTTTGTCTTCAAGTAATTTTTTTAAATTACATAACTTTCCAATTGACTTATAAACCTTAATATCTCCGCTATCATTAACCGCAATACCTGCAGAATCATATCCCCGATATTCAAGGCTTTCCAATCCCTTCATTAAAATATCAACTACTCGTTTTTTCCCAATATATCCAACAATTCCGCACATGCTAAATCTCCTGTTAACGATTATTATTTATAGATTATACAATAATCCTTCATTTTTCGATATTAATTTTACATAAAGATTATTTATTACTATAAATAGTTCATTTAATTGATTAATGTAAACAAATATTAAGAAATAAGTAAATAGAAAACGAGAAAAGGTAGAAA
>CAZKAS010000039.1:0-16885 GCA_964550875.1 uncultured Muribaculaceae bacterium
TCTCTCTTTAAAAATTGTCTTTTTGTATATATCTTTCTTAATAAAAGTTAACAAAAAGACAAAAAGGAAACAAACACCGCTACAGTGAAGATTTATAACATTTCTTCCGGATTTTTGTATTTCTTTCTCCAGTTTTTCATGACTTTCACATTCAAATCCAAAAAGATTTTCTTGTCTGCAAGTTTTTCCAATTCTACTCTGGCATCAATACCGATATTTTTAATCATAGAGCCGTTTTTACCGATTAAAATTAATTTTTGGCTTTCATGCTCAACAATCACGCTTGCATAAATTTTATCAATATTATCTTCCTCTTTGTATTGGTCAATCAAAACTGCTATACTATGAGGGATTTCATCATTAGTTCTGAGCAGAATTTTTTCTCGAATTGTTTCTGCCGCAATTTTTCGCATTGTTTCGTCAGTCAAATCATCTTCGTCATAAATTGGTTCACCTTTCGGTAATTTACGATAAATATTATCTATTAACGTATCAATATTTCTGCCTGTTTTTGCGGAAATTTTTACTAACGGATAATTTTTTTCAAACAATGTTTTATATGTTAAAACTATCTCGTCACGCTTTTGCTGATTTTTAATATTATCAACCTTGTTGCAAACAATAATTATCGGAACCTCTGTGTTATTTAAAATATTATTTGCAATCCATTTATCGCCTTTGCCTGCTTCTTCTGAGCCGTCAACTACAAACAAAATCGCATCGGCATCAGGAACAGACAATTTTGCTTCATCAAATAAAATTTCTCCAAATTTATCCCACGGTTTATATATTCCTGGGGTATCAATGAAAATAATTTGCCCTTTTTCCGTTGTATGAATACCTTTTATTCTTCTCCTTGTTGTTTGAGGTTTATCTGTGGCAATAACAATTTTTTGTCCGATAATTTGATTTAACAACGTACTTTTACCAACGTTCGGACGTCCTATAATCGCTACAAAACCTGTCTTTTGTTTCATTATATCCTCTTATATCTTGTTTGTAATAAGTGCTACTATGTCATTATAAACAACGTAAAGCATAAATATTATTAGCAAATAGAAAAATATTACAGAAATTGTTTCTGATATCTTTTCATTTACAGGTTTACCTTGAATTTTCTCTATAAGAAGGAACAAAACATGTCCGCCATCGAGAGCAGGTATCGGAAGTAAATTCAAATATGCAAGATTTAAGCTGATTATCGCTGTTAATAATAAGCCCTTGAAAAAGCCTTGATATTCAATTATATCGGAACCAATCTTTGTAACGGCTACTATTCCGTGCATTTCTTCCATCGGTATGTGTCCCGTAAAAAGTTTCGCCAGTCCATAAAGCATCATATCTGAATTCATCTTGATATATTTATATGAATATTCTATATTTTCCGCAATATTTCTGACAGGATAAACAACTTCCGTAACTCCTTTTTTTATTCCCAACATACCATCTTTATCTGAATAAATTGTCGGCAATTTAACTTCTTTTTCATTCCTCAAAACGGTCACGTTCAACGGGTGCCTTGTATCTGACAAAGAAAATGCCAAATCTTCAATTGTCATCGGAATTTTAACTCTATAAAGCGTTTTCTTTCCAATATTATCTCTAACAGCTTTTTGTGTTTCCGTAAGTTCTATTTCTTTCGATTTATATTGCTCAAATCCCATAACTTGATCATTTGTTAATGAAATAACTTCTTCATCATCAAATTTTGGCAATTTTACAACAACACCCTTACCAATCACTTTATCAGGATTTAGTTTCGGATTGAGTTTTTTTAGTTCTGCAAGTTTCTTGTTAACTCTTTCTTGAGAAACAAAACCGTCTTTTTCTCTACTCAAATACAAATATTGAGTTAAAATATTCGGCAAAGTTATTTTTGAACCGTTTATTTCATAAAAAACATCACCTTTTTGAAAATTTGCATCTCGAACTGATTGAACTGTTGTCGGCGTATAACCTTCAAAAGTTGTTTCAAAAGTGTTTGACGGTAATTTATGCCAAATTCCGGCTGCCAACATTACCAAAAAGATTACTGTTAAAAAATTTGCGAAAACACCTGCTACTACAACTACCAATCGTTGCCATATCGGCTTATTGACAAACCTTTCCGGCGAATCTGCCGCTAACGTCGAATTTGTGTCATCGTCAGGAAACGAAACATATCCGCCTAAAAGTAAGGCATGCACCAAAAATTCCGTTTCTCCTATTTGTTTCTTAAACAATGTAGGCCCGACAGGAAGCCCAAATCCAAATTTATCCACTCTGATTTTAAATGCTTTTGCGGCTAAAAAATGCCCCAATTCATGCACCATAACCAAAAAACTTATTAACAAAATCATTATGATAATGTTCACGTATTTTCTCCATTTTCCTATATAATAATCTTATGATAAATATATTAAAAAAACTACTCGATTTTATTTATGATAACAAGTGCTATTTTTGTTCTTCTTCAAAAGAAAATTCCATTTTTTGTTCAAAATGTTATAATAGCGTGGATTTCCTTTCTTCTAAACCTTTCAAAAAAATTAACGGGGTTGATATTTATGCCGTAACATACTATAAAGATGTTACACAAAAGTTAATACGTGCCGTCAAATACCATAACAAAAAAGACTTGGCTTTTTATCAAGCAAAATTGATGTTTGAATATTGGAAATCTCTTAAATTATCTGATGAAAAATATCTTGTTATGCCCGTTCCCATGTTCTTTTCAAAAGCAAGGAAAAGAAATTATAATCACATGGATTTGGTTTGTGAAGAGTTTTGTAAACTTTCAGGCTATAATTGCGATTTAAAATCTCTCATAAGAACTCGTGAAACATTGCCTCAGTACAAACTTTCAAGTAAAGAAAGAGAAGAAAATTTGAAAAATGCTTTCTCATTATTAAAAACTGACTTTAAAGAGCCGATTTTATTGCTTGATGATATTTCAACAACAGGTACAACCATTAAAGAAATTCTTAAACTCTTTAATACAAACAGTATTCAGGCTACCGCTCTTGTAACTGCCGTTCCCGAAAAACCGTCAAATTATATTTATTAATGAAATGATTTTATAATTCGTGTCCTCTAAAAGAAACTTGCATATCTTTTTTACGTTTCTTTATTTCCTGCAAAATATTTACTACTCTATCTACCGGTTCGTAGCGAAGTCCTCGATTTTTTGCCTCATCTACCGTAAATTCAGTCAAATCAAATAATTTTTGAGGTATTTTTTCACGATTTTCACCATACCAAGTTAATTCAACATCAAAAGATACTCCGCCGACACCGTATCTTTCCGTTTCATCAAAATATTTTTTAATTTCATCAACATTATCATTAATTTCAGGAATAATAATATACTTTGTCTGAACAAGTCCTGTCTGATATTGAGCATTGCAATATTTTGAAATGTTTTCCCAAACTTGATAATAAAGGTCTGCTCCTTTTATCCATTTATACATTTCCGCCGACCCCGAATCAACAGAAATAACCGTATTTGCAATATTAAATCTCAATCCTTCCGCAAGTGCTTCCGAATATTTAACGCCGTTTGTCAAAACTCTGACAGGGTGAATGTCATTATCAATAAA
Organism: uncultured Muribaculaceae bacterium; assembly: GCA_964550875.1. Classification (GTDB taxonomy): domain Bacteria; phylum Cyanobacteriota; class Vampirovibrionia; order Gastranaerophilales; family Gastranaerophilaceae; genus RUG841. The sequence continues at coordinate 3,579 of CAZKAS010000039.1, forward strand.
CAATCTCATTAAATCTTCAAAACCTTTGCCTATTGTCGGCTCTCCGCCCGCTATCGTTATAAATCCGCCTTGTCTTAATTTGCCTGCATCGGCTATCTGCTTTATAACGGGATAAACATTGTAATCGCAAGCATCATCAGACTTTTCTCCATGTGACAAAGTACAATAAATACATTTCAAATTGCAATTCGTTCCTTGATTAAAATTTATGCTGGCAATGTAATCTTCATCATCATAATCATGGGTTTCAAGATAAATACAATTTTCACACTCAGGGATACCTTCTCCTGTTTTCATTTTGTTACGATATTCTCTTTTTAGGGCAAAAAATGCGTCTAAATCTAAAAGTTCTCCGTGATAATTATCAATTAATTTCTTAAATCCTCCGCCCTCTGTTGTCGTACGACAACAAAAATTGATTGAATTTGACGCAAAATCAAGTCCATGTTCTATCAAATCACAACTTTTATATATCATTTTCTTCTGCCTTTTTTAACATTCTTTCTGCCGCTGTGTAAAATTCAATATTTAACAACAATTTTTCTGCTTTTTCTTTAATATAATACATTAAATCATACATTTTATCAGTGTATTTTCCTTTACAATTATAAAACCAATTCTGCTCAACATCAAAAGCAACTTCCTTTACTCCGCTCTCTTTAATTAAATCAAACCATTTGTCAATTTCTTCACTATTATCATTAATTTGCGGTATCACAATGTATTTTACAATTACTTGATTGTCGTTCTTTGATGATGAAACATATGCTTTAATATTATTCCAAACCTTATCAAAACAATCAACTCGCTTTATCTTTTTATATGTTTCTTCCGTTCCTGCATCAGGAGAAACAACTACACTTATATCTCCCATTGATAAACCTTTTAATATTGCCGGTGACAAATAAATCCCTGATGAATGAATTTTCATATTTGAAAAATTATTTTCCAACAGCAAATTCAAAATATCTTCAAAATCAGGAAATATTGTCGGTTCTCCTCCAAGAAAAACTGCACAATTTGTTGGAGATATCCTTATTTTTTTTTCTTCAAAAAGCCTTTTTAAAACATCATAAACATTGTAAGTCCTGTTTTTCAAATCTTCAGGAACATCATTTGTGAAACAATAAATACATTTTGAATTACACTTCTGACTATGACCAAACATAAAATGGTCAAAATAATCGTTTTCAAGACCGTCCCATTTCGATTTTCTCAAGTATGAACATTTCTTGCAACCTTCAGGAATATTCCCATCTGAAAAGTTTTGTTTGATTTCTCTGATTTTTCCAAAAATATTTTTATCAATCGGTTCTCCCTTATAATCCTCAATAACTGTCGGGTGATCGCCGATACTTTGATTTCCGTAACAACAAAAACCTAAACGAGTTGTTTGAAAATGCAACCCTGAATTTATCCATTCGCAACAATAATACTCTTTATCATCGCATTGCATTATTTTGCCTTTTTTCTCATTGCTATTGTATCTATCAACCCTTGAAACAGTGGGTGTGGATGTTCCGGTCTTGACTTAAATTCCGGATGGAATTGACATGCAACAAACCAATCATTCTTTGGATATTCTATCATTTCACAAAGCATTCCGTCAGGAGAAACTCCTGAAAATACCAATCCCTTATCCGCTATCATCTGTTTATATTCGTTATTAACTTCATATCTGTGTCTGTGTCGTTCAAAAATCGTAGTCGTTCCATACGCTTTATGCGCCTTTGACCCCTCAAGAACTCTGCATTCAAATTGTCCCAATCTCATTGTTGCTCCGTAACCTTTAACGTGCTTTTGTTCAGTCATAAGGTCAATAACAGGATATGGGGTTCCTTCGCTAAATTCCGTGCTGTTTGCCTGCTTCAAACCAACAACATTTCTCGCAAATTCAATAACTGCACATTGCATTCCAAGACACAATCCTAAAAACGGTAAATTGTTTTCTCTTGCATACTTAATTGCATTAAGTTTGCCCTCAATGCCTCGAACTCCAAAACCACCAGGCACAACCAGTGCATCAACACCCTTCAAAATCTCTTTTGTTTTTATGTCATCAGTACATTCATCAGATGCAATCCATTTGATTTTGATATTGGCATTATGGGTATAACCTGCGTGTTTCAAACTTTCTACGACAGAAATATATGCATCGGATAAATCAGTATATTTTCCCGCAATCGCAATTTTGAATTCCTGTTTCGGATTTTTAATCCTGTCATTGAGCTTAATCCATTCTGTCAAATCTGCCTTACGGTCAGTCGGCATTTGCAATCTTTGCAATACAACGTCTGCAAGTTTTTGTTTTTCCAATGCAAGAGGAACTTCATAAATACTCTTCATATCTTGACATTCAATAACCGCATCTTGCGCAACTGAACAGAAAAGAGCCAATTTTTCAAGTTCCTTTTTAGGCACTTCCATTGACGTTCTGCAAACTAATATTTCCGGCTGAATACCATAACTCCTGAGTGTCGCTACACTATGTTGCGAAGGCTTTGTCTTAATTTCTCCGGAAGTCGGCAAATACGGCAGCAACGTAACATGAATACTTAAAGAATTACAAAATCCCGCTTCCGTTCTAAACTGACGTATAGCCTCAATAAATGGCAAACTTTCAATATCTCCTATTGTTCCGCCAATTTCAGTAATAAGAAAATCAGGGGTGAATTGCTTCGTTGCCTTAACAATTCTTGATTTAATTTCGTTTGTAATATGAGGAACAACCTGAACAGTCGCTCCCAAATATTCGCCTTTGCGTTCTTTTTGAATTACTGTTTGATAAATACTGCCCGACGTAACATTGTTGATATGACCTAAATTTGTATCGGTAAATCTCTCATAATGTCCAAGATCAAGGTCTGTTTCCGCTCCGTCATCTGTCACAAAAACTTCTCCATGCTGAAACGGACTCATCGTTCCGGGGTCAACATTAATATACGGGTCAAATTTTTGAATAACAACAGAAAAACCTCTCGCTTTGAGAAGCTTCCCTAAACTTGCAGCAACTATCCCCTTTCCAAGCGAAGAAACTACTCCGCCCGTGATAAAAATATACTTAGTCATATCAAATTCCAATCCTTAATGAATTATAATCAGTTGATTTTCGGAACTCTGAAAAATCCGTCTTCCTTTACAGGAGCATTTTGCATGAGTTCTTCTCTAGTTTGCTCATATTTAACAACATCTTCTCTCATTACGTTTGTAACGGGAATTGCGTGAGGCATAGGCTCAACATCAGTTGTATCTATTTCATTCATTTGCTCTACGTATTTTAAAATGTCGCCTAACTGCTTTGAATATTTTTCAATTTCTTCTTCTGTTAATTCCAGTCTTGCCAGTTTGGCAACGTGTTTTACATCATCATTTGTAATCATTTTTTCCGCCTATCTTTTATAAAAAAATTTTAGCATAAAAATCTGTTTTTTTTTGAAATTAATTAAAATATGTCAATTTTTCAAAAAAAAAATAACTCATCTGTTTTTTTCATAAACTTCTTTAATCGCTGTATCAGGTAAAAATACCATAATAACAAGTATTTGATTTGCTCAGAATTAAAACAAACTTAACTGTTTAGTAAAGTGCTTTTCCAAAAATTTTTGTCTGTGATACTTTGTAATTCCATATTCATCAATAGCGGCAAGATGCTCCGCAGTTAAATATCCCTTATTCTTTGCCCAAAAATATTGAGGAAATTCTTTGTCTAATTCACACATATATCTGTCACGGGAAACTTTCGCCAAAATACTTGCAGCAGCGATACTCGCCGATTTTCCGTCACCCTTTACAATATATTTTTGTGAATAATTAAAATCAGGAATTAATTTATTTCCATCAACCAAAATTAACGCATTTTGTTTCTCAAGCCTTGATACAACTGAAAGGCATGCCTTTTTCATACAATTTAAAGATGTTTTCAGAATATTGGTTTTCTCAATCTCTTCAACACTGCCAAAAACAACTTCATTTACAGAATTTGCAATAATTATGTCAAATAATTCTTCTCGAACTTTTTCGGGAATTTTCTTGGAATCATCAAGTTTTATAAGGTCTTGAACAAGCGATTTGTCAGGCAATGGAAAATACACCGCAGCAGCAACAACATCTCCCGCACCGGGTCCTCTGCCTGCTTCATCTGTACCGATTATCAACGTATTTTCGGAAGCAATTTTTTTATCAAAAAGAAAAAGATTATTCTTCTTCATCAAGCGTTAACCTGCCAAGTCTGCCGTCACGAAAATCATTCATTAACATCGATGCGGCACGCAAAATATCAGGTTTTGAATTTTGCCCCAAAAGATTTCTCTTAATCGCTATTTTTTCAAGTGAAAATTCTTCTTCTCCCTCAAATCCGTACCGATTTTTGATAACGTCAGGATACATTTTTGACATTATTTTTAAAAATTCTTCTGCAATACTTTCAATTTCATACGCATTTTCACCGATTGAATCAACAAATGCCAAACGTAAAGCCTTATTTTGTTCTACCTGCTTTACGGGAATAATACCGGGAGTATCCAAAAGGTCAATTCTCGGATTTATTCTAACCCATTGCTGTTGCCTTGTTACACCAGCCTTTGCACCTGTTTTCGTCTTTGTCTTTTTTATTAACTTATTAATAATACTTGATTTACCAACATTCGGCATGCCAACTATCATTGCCCTTGCAGGACGAGGCAAAAGACCCTTCTGAATCATTTTTGTAATTGCAGGTTTGCTTAAATCGGCAATTTTGTTGATTATTTTTGTAATATCTTTATTGTCGGAATTGCTTGTAAATAATATCTCACAAGTTTCTTCCTTCTTTATTTTTTCAACCAAAATTTTTGTTTTTTCTATATCTGCAACATCAAATTTATTCATTATAATTAATCTCGGCTTTTCTCCGACAAGTTTTTTAATGTCAGGATACATAGAACTTAACGGTATTCTCGCATCTGCAACCTCAACAACTACATCTACAAGATTTAATTGCTCTTTTAATTTCCGTTCCGCTTTGGCTATATGACCGGGATACCAATGAATAAACTGCATAATAATTCCTTACTAAAAAGCCATAACCGAAAAGATTATGGCTTTTAAACTTCATTAAACCGTTAAGCAACCTATTTCTTGTTTTCGATTTTCTCTTTGATACGAGTTGCTTTTCCTGTTCTTTCTCTGAGGTAATAAAGTTTTGAACGTTTAACATCACCTTTTCTGATTACCGTGATTTTTTCGATACGGGGTGAGAAAACAGGGAATACACGTTCAACGCCTACACCTTGGAAAGTTTTTCTTACCGTAATTGTTTTGCCGACTCCTGAACCACGTTTTTTGATAATAGTACCTTCAAACGCTTGGGTTCTTTCTTTGTTTCCTTCGATAATTCTAACGGAAACTCTGACTGTATCGCCGGGATTCAATGCCGGTAATTCTTTATTAACGGTTTCTTTGTTTAAGTCTTTTACTATATGATTCATGATGACTTAGTCCTTCCTTATTTGAAGTTTGCTTTATCATCATACGGAAAACATGTTTTTTATACAAGTCTTTTTTTAAATTTATTTTCAAAAACTTTTTACAAAACCATTCAACAAGTGTATTCCTATTGTTAAAAACAATTGTTATGATACAAATTGACCCCTAAATGCCGTCGCAAAAAATCTCAAAACAAGATTTAATGAATACGGGGAAAGAATTGAAAGGTTTATTATGAATGGTATTTTAAACTTCTTTAAAGACATTTTTATGATTTTGCCGGAACAAAATTGTGTTGGTCTTTCTGGAATTAGTCCGATTAAACTCGCCGCAAAAAAAACTAAAAAAATTACTAAAAAATCTGAACCGACTTTGTCGGAATTAATGAGAAAAGCCCATAAAAAACTTGAGGTTTAGGCAATCTTTATCATTAAAAATTTTGCGAGGTCAAGATTATTGACCTCGTTATTGTTTAAAAACATGTTAATCAAAAAATTATAAATCTTCCGGTTTATAATAACAAGTACAACGTCCGCATGCTAAAAATTTTTTATTTTTATCCAGATAATCACGTGTTGTCTGCGCAATTTCATTTTGCCAAAGTTCCGAAAGCGTTTGCTCGTTAACATTTCCCAAATTATTGTACAAACAGGATAAAACCGTTCCGTCCGGCAAAATTGTCGGAATTTTATATGGAGATGCACATCTCCAATTTGGTTTCAGGTCATAAACTCTTTCATCATCATAATAAGCTAATCTTTCTTCTTCGGAAAAATCCGGAATTTCAACAACAAAGTCAGGATACGAATTTTTTAGTTCATTAACAATTTCGTTCATTTTTTTGATATAATCTTCTGAAAACTCAATATTTGAACGCATCATAAGGTGGTGAGAATATGGATTTTTAAATATTTTTTCGATTTCATCTTTCATTTCCTCTCGTTTTTCAAAAGAAGCATATCTGGTATGATTTAACATAATTCTTGTCGGTTTGTATTTTGAAATTTCTTTGATAAAATCTTTTGTTTCATCAATGTTTTCAGGCAACATGACGTAATTAATATCATAAAAAAAACGCTTTTCTTCTTTTTTTGCCGATTGATTAAAATCGTGCATAATTTTCAAGGACTCAATTACCTTCTGATAAGCCCCATTTGCATTTCTGATTTTGTCATGAGTTTGCCAAAGACCGTCCAAAGAAATAGTCATTCCGCAATAATTTTCTTTTAAAAACCATAATCTTTCCTTATTAAGTAAAGAACCGTTTGTAATGACGTGTTTTTTCAAATAGTTTTTTGTTGCAGAATTTATAATTTTGTCAAATTCTTTATGCAATAACGGTTCTCCGCCTAAAAAAATTAAAAATACGTCAGGGTAATCCCTTTTAATATCGGCAAAAATATTATCCCATTTTTCGGTATCCATTTCCGCATAATGACGTAAACCGTTCTGTGTACACATTTTACAAGAATAATTACAATTTAACGTTAAATAAATAAGTATTTCTCGAATATTTTGTGACATTCTTTCCCCTGATTAAATATTAAATGATAACAGACATTATTTCAAGGAATTATTGACATAAAAACTCTAAAAGTTTATCCTTATTAAAAATATCGACTGTTTTCAATTAATTTTAATTCCTGAGGAAAAATGAAAGTCAGTGTCATAATACCTGTACATAATGCAGAAAATTACATTGCAAAATGCATTGAAAATTGCAAAAAACAAACCTTTAACGATTTTGAAGTTCTTTTTGTTGACGATTACTCAACCGATAAAACAGCTGAAATAATCTCTAACGAAAAAAAACAAGATTGTCGCTTTCGTCTGTTTTCACTAAAAAAACATCTTCATCAAGGCTATGCAAGAAATGTCGGACTCCAAAATTCTAAAGGTGATTATATAGTATTTTTTGATGTCGATGACGAATATTCTCCAACTTTTATTGAAAAAATGTACAATAAAATAACTCAAGACAATGCCGATATGACTGCTTGCAAATTTAATGTGATTAACGAAGAACTAAAACTCGTGGAAAACCATGAATTTGGAATGTTTACCGATTTTCCCAAAAAATTTTACAAAGGCTTTAATTTTTCACAAATAAAACAAAAAAACGAACTTTTCAATAAAGCAAATGTCGTTTGGGATAAAATTTATGACAAGAATTTTTTGAAAAAATATAATATTCAATTCCCAGAAGATAACTTTTACAAAGAAGATGTAATTTTTACACTTCGTTGTATTTTTAGAGCCAAAAAAATCAGCATTCTCAATGAATTTTTATACACTTACAAAATAAATCCGCAAAAATATAACCAATCCGAATTTCCCAAAGAAGAAATATTTGATTGTTTTGAAATGTTTATCTCTGTTGAAGAAGATTTAAAATCATTAAATTTGTTTGATAAATTTAACTACGCATTTATGAACTATGAAATATACTCTTTGCAATATTATTACAAAATATTGGAACAACGTTTCCATGAAGAATTTTTTTACAAACTCCAAAAATCATACGAAAAATATAAAAATATACCACAAAGCGTAAAAAACGATGACCCTGTAATGTATGCCCTTCTTGATAAAGTTCTGAAAACAAAACATTTTTCAAAAAGAATTGACGAGTATATAAAAAATTTTTAGACATTATTTTGAAAACAAGGATAATCAACATTCCCGATAACAAATAATTGTCGTCTAAAACAAATTTTGATGATAAATACAGATTTATTGACATAAAATAAAATATCATTATAAAAAAAATATGTTGATTTCAGAGTTTATAAAATCATTAAAAGGTTGCCGTCACCCCAAAGTAGTTATTAACACAAACGGAGCATACTGCCCTGATTGCGGTCAATTCGTAGTCGTAAAGTGGTATCTTGTTCGTTGTTCTTGTTGTGGGGTCAAAAGAGTTGCCTACCTTGATTTAAACGACAATATTAAACCTGCGGACAAATTTTGTCCGAATTGCGGAGGAGTGCATACAGTCATTGAGGAGTTGGATAGAATAAATTTTGTCGATATAAACTTTGCCGTTCACAAAAAAGAAGTTGTTGAACCTGTATTTGCTAAATCTTCAACTCAAGTTTGGACAGACCCCGACGATACCGAGGAACAGGTCTTGTTGGGGCTGAAATCGGCATGATTTTTTGGGAGAAAAAACAGTCAGGCTTGCAGGAGAGGGGAGAAAAACAAAAATCAGGCTCTTGGGGGGATTTTAATTTAATTTAATTTAATTTCTAAAAACATAAATTCGTAATTCTATCCGCTACATACAAAAAAACAAAGGCTTGGTGCAAAAAATTGCACACTCGTTTAACTCTTTTTGCAAATTATAACAAAAAACAAAATTGATAGGAAAATATAAAAGTTTCTAAAAATTTACTCTCAATTTATCAACTTTCATACTAAAACATTCCAACTTATTGAACAACCGGAAAAATATGCTTTATTAACTAATCTCAATATTTTTTATTATCTTTGTTGGCTAAACGTTAGAATTTTCAAATTAATAATATAAACTTATCTCTTTTTGTATTCGTTTTTAATCCCTCTTATCACATCATTCATTAAACAAAATTCAGAATCGAAAATAGGATTTTGTAAAATTTCAACAAATTCCCAATGATTGGGGTGATTAACATCTAAAATATCATTCTTTTTGAAATTTCTATTAAGCTCTGAAACTTCTCCCCAATCTCTAAATTCTAATAATTGACCACATATTTCCTTCTCATTTAACATCTTTACAAAATCAGGTAACTCTCTGAAATTTAACGGAGTAATAACATATGCCAATGAAAACTCTTCAAATACCCCCTTCTTATACAACGAATTTAAATAATCTATATTCTTCATTGTCGTTTCAAATTTTGCACCTCTTACAAAATTTTCATATGTTTCTTTAGTCGCTGAATGTAAAGATACCGTTATCCCCATTATCCTATCTATAATTCCTAAATCATTTAAATTTTTTTCATTACATAATGTTCCGTTTGTGATTAATTCAAACTTTAAATTCGGATATGTTTCTGCAGCAACTTTTATCAACTTTTTGCAAAAATTACTTGCAAAAACTTCTCCCTCTCCATTCATTTGCAATAAAGTTGCATTCTTTAACAATGGTATAAAAGTGGTTTCAATCATTTTATCTAACTTTTCAGCCTTTTGTTTTGTCATTGTCCTGCGTCTATCTCTACATATTACACAATGACAATTACAGGTGTCATCAAGACTGATATTTACCGTTTTTGGATATTCTGCAATAAGCGTTGCCTGTGAATATGGCATATCATGATTTGCATCAATTCCCATACATCTGTCAAAAAGACAATGAGTATATTTCCCTTCCATAACATCTTTTCTGAAATTCTGAGCAATTTTTCCGTTCCAAATCTCCTCAAAAGGCTTATTGAAAATATTTCCCCAATAATATTCATCGGTAAAGGCAGGACAACAACAACAAACATCGCCCCTTAAATTTATTTCTATATAACTGAATGGGTACTTACAAACAAATTTTTCCATATCTACTCCATTTCAATACCAAGTTGCTCATTTATTAATAAATGACTTTCTCTAACTATCGAATTTTCTAAAACTTTCTTTAAGAGTTTATGCTTCGGGTGCTTAACATCTGAAATATCATAATAAGCAATATTTTCACAAAATTCACATGAATTATTTGCTCTGACCGGCCATATATTTACGTTCGCGTTATATCCCTTTGCAAATTCTATAAATTTCGGCAAATCTCTGTAATTAAGAGATGACAACACAAATGTAAAATTTAAACTTTTTATTTGATTTTTATCTCTCAACTGCGACAAATATTCTATGTTTTTTATTACCTCTTCCCAATTGCCCTTCCTGACAATCCTGTTATATGTTCTTTTACAAGCGGCATGCAATGATATCGTAACATCATAAATACGACCTTCCAATCCAAAATCTTTTATATTCTTTTCATTACAAAGAATACCATTCGTTAAAATATAAAACTTCAATTTGGGATTTGCTTCCACTGCTCTTCTGATAAATTTTTTATAAAAGGAAGACGCAAAAACTTCGCCTGCCCCATCTAAAGTAACAAATTCCGCATGCTTTACCATCTCGAGAAACTCACTTACAGCCCTCTTCAAACGCTTCCTTTCAAACTTTTTTAAAACCAAAGCCCAATCTCTACACATAACACATTGACAATTGCAAGTAGAATCAACCGATAAGGTAATATGTTGAGGATAAGTTAATTCCGGTAACTTATCACCTTTAAAAAATTGAGTATCATCTAAACCTGCACAAAGAGAAGTATTACAATTTGAATACCCATGTGCAACAATATCTTCTCTGAATTTTTGCCACTTCTCTCCAAACCAAATTTCTTTAAAAGATTGTTCAAAAATATTCCCAAAACTGTAAAAATTTGTATAATCAGGACAACAACAATAGACATAACCGTCAAAATCTATTTCTAAATGCAAAAAAGGATATTTACAAATACTTTTTTTTAAATTCATAAAAAAGATTTTATTACAAAACACAACCTAAGTAAATTAAAAACATAGTTTTCCTTCTATTCTATTCCATTAAAAATGTTTATTTTGACTGCTTTTTCGTGTCAAGAAATTTCCGGTTACTTTTCTTAACATACACTTCTCTTTCTCTGATTTCGACATAGAGTTAAGTATTGCGTTTAGGGTTCGCTTTCAGCCATTATAATGTTAATTTATTAATAAACTAACAATAAAGAAAAAAAAACCTAAGTTTTTCAACTCAGGCTCAATAATTGATATAGGGGGGGATAAATTTTGTTTAAATTTTATCTTACGTAAAAGACAAAATAATATACTTAGAACTAGATATTTTTAGGCTGATATTTACAATTCATAAGAGCTTGTTTATTCGTGGCAACCATTCTCATAGAACTCCAAAAATCATCAGGTGATAATGATTTTCTTTCTGCCGCCTCGTTAGTCGATTTTGCAGCCATGTCCTTATACATGTTTGCAAGTCTGGTTTCAATATCCATGTTCAAATTCACTACCATATTAAATATCTCCCTCTACCCTACATATATATAAAGTATTTCTGGTGGGTATGAATTTCAAAATTTTTAAAAATCGTTACAAACTTAACAATAAAAGAATGTAAAGAGTTTGCCTAAACATTTTTTTGTATGCTAGAATATAGTAAATACAATAGATATAGGACGAATTAATTCGTTATCGGGGAGGCATATTTGGCTCAGAATAATTTATTTCAAGACGGGAAGATTGTACCCGTAAATATACGTGAAGAGATGAAACGCTCATACATTGATTATGCAATGTCTGTTATAGTAGGTCGGGCATTACCTGATGTAAGGGACGGTTTGAAACCTGTTCACAGAAGAATTTTGTTTGCGATGAACGAACTAGGCATGACACCTGACAAACCATTTAAGAAGTGTGCCAGAATAGTCGGAGAAGTTTTAGGTAAATATCACCCACACGGTGATACAGCGGTTTATGAAGCTCTCGTACGTATGGCGCAAGATTTTTCGACAAGATATCTTATGGTAGACGGACACGGAAACTTTGGTTCGGTTGACGGTGACGGTGCAGCGGCAATGCGTTATACGGAAGCCCGTATGCATAGAATTACGCAATCAATGTTAGCAGATATTGATTGTGAAACGGTTGATTTTGAACCGAACTTTGACGGTTCATTACAAGAGCCGTCGGTGTTACCGGTAAGATTACCGATGTTGTTGTTAAACGGCGTCAGTGGTATTGCAGTTGGAATGGCAACAAATATTCCTCCGCATAATCTTTGTGAAATTGTTGACGGAACTATTGCACTAATTGACAAACCCGATATGACGGTTACGGAAATTATGCAATACATAAAAGGACCTGATTTCCCGACAGCAGCAAGTATTATCGGAGTCAACGACATTAAAAAAGCTTATGAAACAGGTCGTGGCTCAATAAAAATGTCTGCGGTTTCAACAATAGAGGAAATCCCCGGAGGCAACGGTCGTCAGGCAAGAACTGCAATAGTTGTTACGGAAATTCCTTACCAAGTTAACAAGGCAGCTCTTATTGAAAAAATAGCAGAACTCGTCAGAGATAAGCGTATTGACGGTATTTCAGACCTTCGTGACGAATCAGACCGTGACGGTATGAGAATTGTTATTGAACTTAAACGAGATGCAAAACCTGAAGTTGTAAGAAACAATCTTTACAAACATACTCAATTGACTTTATCATTTGGTTCTAACTTATTGGCATTAGCCGGAAAACAACCTCGTTTGATGAATATTATTGATGTTTTGAATGAATTTATCGAACACAGGGTTTCCGTTATTACGAGAAGAACTGTATTCTTCCTGAAAAAAGCAAAGATGAGAGCCCATATTTTAAAAGGCTTGTTGATTGCATTGGGCAGTCTTGATGAAGTTATCGAACTTATCAAAAAATCGAAAACGACAGAAGAAGCACGTATCGGTTTAATGACGAGATTTGGACTTGATGTTGACCAAGCAAATGCAATTCTTGAAATGCAATTAAGAAGATTGACAGGATTGGAACAAGACAAAATCAAGGCAGAATATGAAGATTTGCAAGAAAAAATTCAAGAATACGAAGCAATTCTTGCAGACAGACAAAAAGTTTTGAATATTATTAAAGCAGAACTTCTTGAAGATAAAGAAAAATATGGCGACGAAAGAAAAACGCAAATTCTTCCCGAAGCAAACGAAATGACGATAGAGGACTTAACTCCGAATATTCCGATGGCGGTATTTATGACTCGTCAAGGCTATATTAAGAGAATTTCTCTTGATACATTTGAAC
>CAZKAS010000040.1:0-16641 GCA_964550875.1 uncultured Muribaculaceae bacterium
CTACCGCCAGAAACCTCAATCATGTGTGAATATGAAGCATATCACGTATCAGGAAACATTATAATATCTTTTTTCGAAACTTCTGTTGTCTGATTACAAAGTTCTCTTATAAAATTTGCTATACCTTCCTTTGAACCAATTAAGGAATGTATTTCCGTCTTATCCAATTCAACACCATATCTTTTTTGCATTCTGTCTTGAATTGCATTAATTAAAAACATTTCTCCCTTAGGTGAAGAATATGTATGCATTCCATCTTTACAAATAGCTTCATTCAACTTATCCAATGCAAATTTAGGCGGCATTTGAACAGGTGCACCCATTGCCAAAGAAATGGGAATTCTGTTCTTTTCTTTTAACTGAGGGGTTAATTCCGCCGTTCTTTGCTTAATTCTGAACATTATATATGTTTCTAGTGTTTGTACGTAATCATTAAATATTTCTTTCATTTTCATAATCCTTCCGATTGGTAAGCCCATGCATTGTGATTATGAATACTTTCAAAAGCCTCGATTTCAGCCTCAAAACTTTGTATTCTTTTGTCCTCTCGAAGTTTTAAAACAACATCTCTCAATATATCCTCAACAAACTTCGGATTATTATATGCTGCTTCCGTTACAAACTTCTCGTCACTCCGCTTTAAAATCGTATAAAGAGGAACTGATGCACAGCCTTCAACCATTTTAATAATGTCTTCCGGCCAAATGTTTTCGTTTTGCCTGTCATAATTTACTTTTAATTTCACTATTGCTCGTTGATTATGCGCAGAATTGTCGGAAATTTCTTTTGAACAGGGACAAAGCGTTGCTACCGGTACCTTTACGCCAAGCGTAAATTTATAATTATCTCCATTTAAATTTCCCTCAAACGAACAATCATACGCCAAAGGAAATGATAGTTTTGTTACCGGAGATTTTTTTTCAATAAAATACTGAAATGAAAATTTTGCATTCGCACTCTCAGCTTTTAAAACTTTCTTAATATCCGCCAAAAGACACTCTATATGCTCTGACGAAAAATCTTTCATACGATATAGATTGAGAACTTCTACAAAACGTGACATATGTGTTCCCTTGTATTTCCTCGGCAAGGCAACACTCATTCTTACTTTTGCATTTACTGTGTGATTTGTATTATCTTTTCTTTGTATTCTCAAAGGGACATCTACGTTATTAATTCCGACTTTTTGAATGTCTATTCCTCGTGTGTCATCTTGATTTTGAACATCTTTGAGAAATGTTTCGGGGTTACTCATTATCTGCTGTTTCTGCCAGTCCGTCCGAACTGTTCATCTCCAATGCTGTTAAGAGTTTTAATGCTGCCTTTCTTTGTGTTTCGGGGGGCGCTACTCTTAATAATTCGACCGCTTTTAACATGACAGGGTCGTTATCATACCAGCGATTACCTTTTCCGGCATATTTCGTTACCATATTATAAACACTGTCAATAACATCTTTTGCAACTTCCTGTTGCAATTTAATTATAAAATCGGAAGTGCTGTCATCGGCATTTCCATTCTCCGATTGCAGTTTCAAAAGTTCTAGAGCCTCTCTTAATATAGGATCTTTATCGTACCAACGTCTGTACTGTTTTTGTTCTGCCATGTTATTTCCTTTTTAAAAACCTGCTAAATCCATTATAAGCGATTTTACATCATTGTAAACACTTTCCTTTGATTTTTCCGAATTAATTACCTTAATTCTTTCCGGAAATTGCTTTGCAAGCGTTAAATATCCCTGTTTTGTACGCTCAAAAAATTCTTTGCCTGCCAGTTCAAGTCTGTCTAAATTCTTGCCTGCTCGCTGATGTCCCGTTTCAACACTTACATCAAATAACAACGTCAAATCAGGAACAAGTCCGTTTGTCGCAATTTTGTTAAGTTCTGTCAAGCGTTCAACATCTCCGCCACGACCGTAGCCCTGATAGGCAATTGTTGAATCGGTATGTCGGTCACAAAGAACAATTTTTCCTTCCTCAAGCATGGGTTTTATAAATGTTTCCACATGCTGAGAACGGTCTGCCAAAAATAAAAACAATTCACAATTATCTGCCACTTTTCCATCATAATGAAGAAGAATTTCTCGAATTTGAGAACCCAACTTCAACGCACCGGGTTCTCTTGTCGTTACACATTCTATACCATTATCTTCAAGCAACTTTTTTACATTTTCAAGTTGAGTTGTTTTTCCGCAACCGTCTATACCTTCAAATGTAATGAACAGACCTCTTTTTACCATTATATCCTATCCGTTCCCATATATTTTCTTAGTACTTCGGGAATAACTATCGTTCCGTCCGATTGTTGGAAATTTTCAACAATCGCCGCAAATGTTCTTCCGACTGCCAAACCTGAACCGTTAATAGTATGAACAAATTGTAGTTTTCCATCTTTATTTCTGTATCTTATATTTGCTCGTCTTGCTTGGTAATCTCCATAATTTGAACAACTTGAAATTTCTTTGTATGTATTATATGAAGGCATCCAAACTTCAAGGTCATAGCATTTATTTGCACTAAATCCTATATCTGCAGTGCAAAGTGCTACTCTCCTATATGGCAATCCCAATAATTGCAAGCATCTTTCAGCATTTTGTGTCAATTTTTCGTGTTCTTCAGGACTTGACTCAGGCGTAGTCAACTTAACCATTTCAACTTTATTAAATTGGTGAACTCTTATTAGTCCTCTTGTATCCTTACCCGCAGATCCTGCTTCTCGTCTGAAACATGGTGTATATGCGGTCATATATTTAGGCAAATCTTCTTCATTTAAAATTTCACCTGCATAAATATTTGTAACAGGAACTTCTGCCGTAGGAATTAAGTACAAGTCTTCATCTACACACTTATACATATCTTCTTTGAATTTTGGCAACTGTCCTGTTCCTGTCATTGTTGCCGCATTTGCCATAAACGGTGGCAAAATTTCTTCATATCCGTGCTCTTCTGTATGTAAATCAAGGAAAAATTGAATAATTGCACGTTCTAATTTCGCACCCTTGCCTCTATACAATGTAAATCTGGATTGAGAAAGTTTTACGCCTCTTTCAAAATCAACAAGGTTTTTTTCTTCACATAAATCCCAGTGAGGTTTAAATTCAAAGTCAAATTTTGTCGGTTCTCCCCATGTTGCAACCGTCGGATTATCGTTTTCCGATGTACCTATCGGCGTTGTTTCATCTGGAATGTTAGGGATATGAAGCAATAAATCTTTTTGCGCATTGTCCAGTTCTATCTGTCTTTCTTCTAAAGCTTTTATTTCATCTCCCAATGCACGCACTTCTTCTTGAATTGCATCGGTATTTTCGCCATTCTTCTTCATCATTCCTATTTTTTGAGATTCCGTTTTTCTCTTTGAACGAAGTTCATCGGCTTGTGCCTGAATTTTTCTTCTGTCTGCATCTATTTCCAAAACTTTATCTATCGAAAGTTCAGGATTCCTCCTCTTCAAAAGTTCATTGATTTTTTCAGGATTTTCTCTTATTAATTTTATATCAAGCATAATTTACCTCACTTTATATCTTGATTTTATTAAAAATAAATTAAAAATAAAAGGCTTTTTAAATTTATTGACAAAAAAAATTAATAAATATAAAGTAAAAATATGAAGATTTTCTTTAATTTAATCATAGCATTACTATTAACTCTATGCTCTTTTCTTCTTTTTGATTTTATATATTCTGTTTGCAACTATAATAATCTTGTCAATCGGTATTCTCAAGAATATAAAACACCAAAAGAAAGACAATTTTTTTACGAAAATCACAAACCAAAATTTAAGTATTTTTCTAAAATATCTCATTTTAAATATCTTCTGAAAAATATGAATTTCCTTACATATATCGGTACAAAAAAAGACAAATCAATTCTTCTGTTTGGTTGTTCTTTTGCGTATGGAGCATTCTTAAAAGATAATGAGACTTTTGCATACAAATTATCCGAAAAATCCAATAGAACTGTTTATAACAGAGCCCTTTGTGCTTTTGGGTTAGGACAAATGCTTTATCAAGCAACAGATGAAAATCTATATAACTCTATAAAAGACAAACCAGAATACGCAATATATGTCTATATTCCCGACCATTTGACAAGAAGCTGCCACTACAAATACGGTGTATCAATTGATTATGGAGATAATTATTATTTGTCATATGTGTTAAAGGACGGAAAAATAGAAGAAAAAACACCAATTATTAATTATTTAAACAAGTTAACAATATTTCACGATATATCTAAAAATATTTTATGTTCTTACAAAAATTATGGAACAAATGAAGAAGAAAATTTCGATTTCGTCAAAGCCCATTTCATCGAAGCAAGAAAAAATTTACAAAAAACATTCCCAAACTTAAAATTTGTTATTATTAAATATCCATATAACACAGACAACCCTGATTTTTATAACAAAGAGTCAAATGAATATGCAAATATGAACTGTTTTTTCTCAAAAAGATGGAAAGAATTGGAAGATGAAGGTTTCATTATACTTGACGTTGAAAAGTTAACAGGAATAAATGTTAATGATAAAAAGTACCAAATTCCCGACAAACACCCAAACGAAAAGGCTTGGGACATAATTACTCCAAAAGTTATTGAAGCTTTAAAATTATAAAATTATATATTTTTATGCAAAAATGTTTTATATGAAATATGTATAGAATGTTTTTTGAAAGAAGCGGAGTTTATCTTGCGAAAATCTTTTAAGAAAAAAATTTTATTTGTCGGAATGCCTGATATGGCACTTGTTTGCCTCGCAAAACTAATTGCCGAGCACGTAAATATTGTCGCATGCGTTCCCCCTCCAAAAAACGATAATACATACGAACTGTTTTGCAATTTTACAAACAAGCTTGGCTTAAAGATAATAAGTTACGATAAATCATTTCAAGATGAAAATTTTGTTAAAGAAATAAAATCCTTAGCACCTGATTTGGGAATTGTTTGTTCTTATTGCAAACTTTTACCTAAAGAGTTTTTGGAAATTCCGAAAGACGGATTTATTAATGTTCACCCATCATTACTTCCAAAATATCGGGGAGGAAATCCATACTCTCACGTGATTATCAATGGAGAAAAGGAAACAGGTGTAACACTTCATTTTATGGACGAACATTTCGACACGGGAGATATTATTACTCAACAAAAAGTAGAAATTTTCGATACCGATACAATGGGAACGGTTTTTAATCGATTGAATTTTTTAAGTGCTGACATGCTTTTACGTTTTTTGATAAAATACGAAAATAATGAAGAAATTCATAGAACACCTCAGCCTCAAGGTGATTTTATAAAAGCGCCGTCAATTAAATCAACAAGCGAAGATGTCTTAATTAATTGGAATAAATCAGCAATTGAAATCGACAGATTTATAAGAGCCTTAAATCCCTTCATAAATGCAGGTACACGCTATCGTCAAAATTATCTTAAAATCCACACCGCATACGTAGAAAATCGTGACAGCGGATTTTCTCCCGGAACAATAGTTTCAACAGACGGTAATCTCGGTGTGGCAACAAAAAAAGGAATTATACATATTACCGTCTTGCAAGCAGGTTCATACTTTATCGGACAAGCAAGCGAATTTATCAAACTATCGAACTGTAAAATTGGAGAAATACTCGAATAATGAAAGAATTGAAATTTTTAACAGCAGGCATGCCTCTTTCCTCAGAAGGAAAAGGATATAAAAATGCTTTTAACAAACTTAATGACCTCAATCTTGACGGATTGGAAGTTGAATTTGTTCACGGAGTCAGAATTAGTTCCGATAGTATTATCGACGTAAAACAGGCTGTTTCTAACGGATACTGCGTAACTTGTCATGCGCCTTTTTATATCAACCTCAACGCAAAAGAACCGGAAAAAATTGAAGCAAGCGTAAATAGAATCCTTGAAACTGCAAGAACGGCAAAACAATTTGGAGGTTACTCCATTACATATCACGCAGCATATTATATGGGGAACGATAAAAAAATCGTTTTTGACCGAGTTGCAAAACAAACAGAAATAATTACAAACATTTTAAACGAAGAAAAGAATGATATTTTTATCCGACCTGAAACAACAGGAAAAGCCACTCAATGGGGAGATATTGAAGAAATAGTAACTCTTTCAACAATGTTTGACAATGTTCTTCCTTGTGTTGATTTTTCGCACTTGCATGCCCGCTCAGGTGGAGAATACAATACTTACGACGAATTTTGCAAAATTTTTGAATTAATAGGCAATAAATTAGGCGTTTTCGCCTTAGAAAATTTTCACGCTCACATAGCTGGAATTGAATATACTTCAAAAGGAGAAAAGAAACATTTAAATCTTGAAGAAAGTGATATGAATTACAAAGATTTGCTAAAAGCGTTTAAAACATTTGATATAAAAGGAGTAATTGTAAGCGAAAGCCCCAATATTGAAGGTGATGCAAAACTAATGAAAGAATATTATCTCTCAATTTAATAAAAATAGTGTTTTATTCGATATAAAGAGTTGCTTCAACCGCAATGTCGATATTACCGTACAAAAGAGTAATTTTATTATTTTTACCAACGGCATAGGCATAATTTATTGTTGTTTCGTCTTGTGCAGCATTGGACTTTTTCGGGGCAATCTTAGCAACTTGCAAAACTCCTTGAGAAAGAACAAGCCAATCAACTCCGGAATCATCAACAACATATTCTAATGTATAATGTCCCGGAGCAATTTCTTCTCCTGCATCTGTTACGCAATACGTAGGAATCATAATTGTTCCTTTGTGGTTAACAATATCTTGTAAAGCACTAAATTCAGGATTTTCACTAATTCCGTCCGTTGAGATATCTACAGAAGTCGAAACTTTTTTATCCTTATCCTTCTGCTTTTTAGGCTTTTGGAATTTATTTTTATATTGATTAATTGCATTTTGATAATCTTTTTCAGAATAATATTTTAAATTTTGCGTAGTATGAGAATAATCAGTCATATCAATATCTTCAAGCCCACCTTCCGCAAAGCATGGCAATATCGAAAAACATATAACTATTATCAATAATAAAAATCTTTTCATACTTTTATCATAATAATTTTATAAGAAAAGTAAATAATCCAAATATCCTATTTTATAAGGAATTTTTGATATCAAATTTACAAAAAAAAACCGACTTTGTAGCCGGCAGATAATTGGTAAGAAATGTAAGTGTGTAAGATAATTTTAAAAATTTTTTATGCAAATGTCTTGAATGTTGATTCAACGTTCTTGTCGATAACTTTTTGAACAGCGTCCATTTCTGTAGAAATTGCGTTTTGTTCAGTATCTAATTGATTTAATCTCAATTCTAAAGACTTATCTTGTTGTTGAATAACTTCTGTCTTAGCATTGATTTGTGACATTGTCTTTTCGTAATCATTGTAATCTTTGTTGTATTGATTCATTGCTTGTTGATAAGCATCATCATTTGCAATTTTGTTTGAAGAAACAGGAATCATTTCTCCTGAATTAGCAAGTTGCATAGATTTGAAATTGCCCGTTGAATCAAAATCAAAAGTAACTCCGTGGAAATCAGCATTTTTGTAAGTCGGAGAAGAAGTGTACTTGTAATATGTACCATCTACACCACCAACATTGTAGTAAATGTCAGTACCGCTTGAAAATCTTGATGCATGTGTTTCTGAAGTGTTTCCAACAAGAGATTTCAATGCTGATACATTTTCAAGAGCAACTTTGCCGGCTGTACCGTTTACAATCGCTGAAGTATCAATACCTTCCATATCTTTAACTAATTCATACTTTGAATTCATTGCTTCATAAGTTGCATTAACAGAATATGAACCATCTTCAGTCATTTGAGGAAGTTGACTCATAGTGTATTTAACTCCGTCAATAGTGAATGTGTATTCAGTTGCATAATATTCATTGATATCCGGAGGAGTAGGTACCGTCAAATTAGTAAGTTGGCTGTAAAGGCTTGCTGATTCGTTTGCCAAAGCAGTTCTTTGTTGGTTAACTTGTTGTCCTTCGTATTCAGTGTTTGACTTTCTTGCCGTCAATCCTAAAAATCTTGCTTGTGATGCTGCTAAGCCCATTGCTTTATCCTTACTTAATTTCTTACCTTACTCTATTCTCTTCGGCACTTTTACATGAAAACTTTAATTTTTTTTTTGCTTTTTTGTATTTTTTGTAACAAATCTTAACATGTTTAAATTTATGCAATTATTGGTTTTTCATGATTCAGAAAAAAACTAACAGGTTTTTTGTAAACCAAAAAACCTGTTAAAATTGTTACAAAACTTATTATGAAGAACTAATATTTTCACAAGATTTTTTAGCGCCTTCCAACTCTTCTTTCAACATTTTATTAACGACTTCACTTTGAACGCCGAGCATTTTAACAACTGATTCAATATTTTTTACTTTATTTTCAAGAATTGTATCAGCATTAGCCTGAATTTTACCCGTAACATTTTGATAAGCTGAAAGAGCAGCACTACTTGTTCCCTGCATCAAGTTACCGACTACGGTACCTGCAATACCGTAAATTCCGGCATAAGGGGAAACAGCCTGTAAAATGCCTCCAATACCTGAAATAATACCGGCAGCCGGAAGAACTAAACTGTTTGCATAACCGTAACCTGAAGCCATACCGGAAGCGTACGCAGCGGCATTAATACCTGCAACACCTGCTAAATCTGAAGCAGAAGCAATTGAGGCAGCGGCTCCTGTGATATATCCTGAATTTGAAGAACCAAATCCTGACATTACGGAAGCTGCACCACTCGGAAATCCTGGGAATGAACCCAAATTGCTTATACCAAAAGCCGAATTACCGCCATCAACTGTTGAAGTACCACCTTCCATAGCATTCCAATAAGATGTACCAGGAATATTAATTTGAGTACTACCCCCCATTACACTCATAAAGGAACTGGGTGCGATAAATCTTGCAATATTCCAAAGCCAAGAACCTGCTGTACCAAAACCGGCTCCGTCTGTTGCAGATCCACTGACAATGATATCTCTTAATTGGTCATAAGTTTGAAACAACATTGCTTTTGCATCACCGCTAGCTCCGCCATATTTGTTGGAAATTACCAGTAAACTGTCGTTTTTGTAAGACATCTTTCTCTCCCCGTACTCTATGCAAATACTTTAAATACTTTTTCAATGTTTTTATCAAGAACAGATTTTAAAGAATCCATTTCTGTCATCAACGCTTGTTGTTCTGTATCCAACTGCTTTAATCTCAATTCAAGAGATCTGTCTTGAGCCTGAATTTCTTCAGTTTGTGAGTTAATATCGGCAATCTTCTTTTCATATACCGCTTTGTCGTGAGTATAGTCATTCATTGCCTTATTGTAACCATCTGTGTCTTGAACGGTATTAGCCGTACAAGTTACGGGCGTTTCCGTAATTGAAGGATCTACAACTGTTTCAATATACCCATTATTGTCAAACGTCAGTTGACAATTTTTCTTATTTTCTTCTTTTGTATATAGTTCTTTTGAAATGTAATATCTGTTTAATGTTCCTTGATAATCTGGATCTTGCGCCGCTAACCATTCTGTATCAAAATAGTATGTCATATTATTCTCAACATCTTTATATGATACATATAATCCCGGCGTTTCTCTTTTTTGCGCTGCGTCCAATGCTTCATTAGGTTCTGCTGTTGCCGTGTCTAACAAATATCTCTCTGTAGAAGATGATGTCTTAACCCAATATGTTCCATCATTATTATCCGTCAAAGAACCTGAAACAAACGATTTTGAACCAACATTTTTATAATCAGAATAAGAAACGTGAATTGTATAGGTACCGTCATCTTCTTTTGTATAATCATCAATCGTATATGATGTACCTGCAATATTATAAGAATATTCTGTTTCGTAATAATCTGTTACACTTGGAGGTGTAGGTACATCTAAAGCATATAGTTGGTTGTATAGATTAGATGATTGGTTTGCTAATGCCGTTCTTTGTTGGTTTACCTGTTGTCCTTCAAATTCGACATTGGTCTTTCTGGCTGTAAGCCCTAAATACCTTGCCTGTGTTGCTGCTAAACCCATTTCTCTCTTTCCTCCGATTTCTTAATTTTGTTAAGTTATTTTATTAACAAAACTTAATAGCCGTACCGTTTTCAGTCTGATTTCAAATTTGCTTTTTCTGCATTACCACTTGTTTTCGAGCCTATATTCAGCCTCACATTATTTATATAATGATTTTGCATTTTAAATCAATACTGAAAATAGAGGATATTTTATTAATAGTAAAAATAATGTCATTTTACCAGTAAATATTAATTTTTTTTATAAAAAAATCAACAAATCTAAAGAAAAGATTAATTAAAAATTAAAAAATATAATCAACAACTTATTTTCATTATAAAATATAGATATAAGATTGGAGAAATTATGTGGGAATATACGGACAAAGTAACAGATTTATATAAAAACCCGAAGAATGCGGGCATGATTGAAGATGCGGACGCAGTCGGAGAAGCAGGTTCGTTAACTTGTGGAGATATGTTAAAACTCTATTTAAAGGTTGATGAAAACGGAATTATTACAGATGCGAAATTTCAAACCTTTGGTTGCGGTTCAGCAGTTGCAAGCTCAAGTATATTAACAGAAATGATTATCGGAATGCATATTGACGAAGCGAGAAAGATTACAAACAAAGACATTGTAGATGAACTGGGCGGTTTACCTCCTGCAAAGATGCACTGTTCCGTTATGGGACATGAAGCTCTTGAAGCGGCGATTGCTGATTATTACGGAGAAACTTGCGTAGCAGAGAAGAAGGAAAAAATTATCTGCCAATGTTTCAATGTTACAGAAGATACGATAAAGGAACAAATCAGAACAAATAACTTAAAAACCGTAGAGGAAGTTACCGAATACACAAAAGCCGGCGGTGGTTGCGGACATTGCAAATCAGCGATTGAAGCAATTTTAAAGGAAGTCAGAAACGAGAAACCGACACTTACAAAGACACAAGAAATTTTAAAGGTCAGCAAAGTTATAGATAAATATATTGCACCGGAACTGAGGAAAGACAATGGAGATATTGAACTTGTCGATATAGACGGAAACAAAATTTACATAAAATTTGCCGGTAAATGCAGTGCTTGTCAAAAGTCACAGTTAACAAAGAATTATGTGGAAAAAATATTGAAGAAACATATTTCTGAAGATGTAGAGGTTATATTAGTATAAAATGACAGATAGATTAATTTATTTAGATAACAATGCAACGACAAAAGTTGACGAAAGAGTTCTTGAAGAAATGTTGCCATATTTTTCCGAAAATTATGCAAATCCCGGAGGAATGTATGATTTTGCAGGAAGAGTAGGAAAGAAAATAGCAGAGGCAAGAGAAGCCGTAAAAGAATTTATGGGCGCTAATGATGCAAAGGAAATTTACTTCACAGGTTCCGGCTCAGA
Organism: uncultured Muribaculaceae bacterium; assembly: GCA_964550875.1. Taxonomy (GTDB): domain Bacteria; phylum Cyanobacteriota; class Vampirovibrionia; order Gastranaerophilales; family Gastranaerophilaceae; genus RUG841. The sequence continues at coordinate 11,410 of CAZKAS010000040.1, forward strand.
AGGTGCAAATACCGCCATCAGAGGAGTTGTAAATCAAGGTTATGGGAAAAAACACATTATTACAACAAAAGTAGAACACCCTTGTGTTTTAAACACCTATAAAGATTTAGAAAAGCAAGGACATAAGGTAACATATCTTGGTGTTGATGCAGACGGAAACTTAAATTTAAAAGAAGTTGAAGAGTCAGTTCGACCTGAAACCGTACTTGTATCTTTAATGGCAGCAAATAATGAAACAGGAATAATTTTTCCTTATGAAAAAATTGCAGAGATTGTAAAGCAAAAGAACCCTGAAACGAAAGTATTTGTTGACGCTGTTCAAGCAGCAGGAAAAATCAAAATGGACTTTAAGAATACAAAAGTTGATTTTGCTTCAATTTCGGGACACAAATTTCACGCACCGAAAGGAATTGGCGCATTGTATGCGAAAGCAGGGACATCTTTTGCTCCGTTAATTACAGGCGGACATCAAGAAAGAGGTAAACGGGCAGGAACTGAAAATACCGCAAGCATTATTGCAATGGGAAAAGCAGCAGAGCTTGCAATTGACTCGCTTGGAGATGAACTTACAAGAGTGAAAAAATTGCGTGATAAGTTGGAAAGAAATATTTTAAACAATATTTTCAATGCAAGATTAAATTCTTCAACGGGTAACAGAGTTCCGAATACAACAAATATTGGGTTTGAGTATATTGAGGGCGAATTAATATTATTATACCTCAATGAGCTTGGTATTTGTGCAAGTTCAGGAAGTGCTTGTACCTCAGGAAGTTTGGATCCCAGCCATGTTTTGCGAGCGATGGGAGTGCCGTTTACAGCACTACATGGAAGTATTCGTTTAAGTTTAAGCAGATTTACTACAGAGGAAGAAATTGATTATGTATGCAAACAATTCCCTGAAGTAATTAAAAAAATCAACAAACTTTCCCCATTTCAAAAGGAACTTGCAGAACTTGAATCAATAAGAAATCACAATAATTAACAGAAAGCCCTCTACGAGGGCTTTTTAACTCATTTAAAAATTAAATCGAAAAATTTTTTGTAACAGAATAATCATTGCTATTATTGTTGTTTTGTTTAGATTGATTATTTTTTGGGGGAGAATATTTTGAATAACGTGTTTCAGATTTAAGTTTCAAAAAGTCAAAATATGTATTATTTTCAATAAATTGTGGCAACTTGACCATTAAAAACAGAATAACGAACACGCAAAGACAAAAGATAATAAATACCGTTAAAATTTTTTGAAATAATGATTTTTTAACAGATTGAGAAATATCATCAGTCTTATTTTTGCATTTTTCAGATATTTTTGTATTTTTTTGAGAGAGATTTGCAGATTTTTTAAATTTTTGAACAGATTTTATAGATTTTTTACGGTTATTTGAAGGAAATTTTTTATCATTATTTTCTTCAATATCGTTCAAGAACTCTTCGTCATCGTCAACCTGATTTTCATTCCGTTCAAGTTTTGTTCGATACTGAGATTGAAGATTGGTATTTTTTTCACCCAAAACCAGTAATTTTTCGTCAAAAATCAGCCTGTTAAGAGTATCGTCATTTGTTATTGAATATGCAAAATTTATACATGCTTCAAAAGCATGTTCAAGACAATCAAGAGCGACTTCGCCGCAATTTTCAATTTTTTCACCGTGGGTAGCAAGATTTCCTTGTTTTTTCAAAAAATACATATCAGAAATAAATTCTTGTTCTCGCATTGAGTTTTTAGAAACTGTTTTAAGTTTAAAAAGCATATCGTCAAAGCTGTCCTCAACGGTGACAGAATTGCCCAAAATATTTCTGAGAATACGTTCGGCAAGTTTTCGTGTTTGAGTTATACATTGTTCAAAATATTCATCACGAAACAATTTTTCAGAAGTTTTAGCGAGATTAAAAATTTCGCAATCAATTTTTTCTAAGAAATCAAAATTACTGTTCATTAGAAGATTTTAGCAATAAGACAAAAAAAATACATACATCACAATCAGTATAAATGGGAGAAGAACAAAGTAAGAAAAACTTATGAAAAGTTATTAAAAAGGAACATTCAAATATATTGTTGATAATTGATAATTAAGTAAAAAATAAGAAAAAAGACTTGAAACTCACTACAAAAACTCGATTAAATATGTTAAAATAGATGAGGATTGAAAAGCGAAAAAGGTGTTTATATGGAGATATTAAAATTCAAAGTTGATAAGACAAAATGTATCGGATGCGGTCGTTGTATCACGGACTGTTCTTGTAATGTTTTGGAGCGAGGAGAGGACGGCTTGCCCAAAGTCATTGAAGGAACAGAAGAAAGGTGCATGAAATGTCAACATTGTTTTGCAATTTGTCCGACGGGAGCCATTTCAATATTTGGGAAAAATCCCGATAAATCGCTAAAAACATTCAAAATTCAATCTCCGGAAGCAATTTTAAATCTTATTCAATCAAGGAAAAGCATAAGACAATTCAAGCAAGAAAATACAGATAAAAAGACACTAAAAGAATTAAAGAACATGCTTCCTTGGATACCAACAGGTTGTAATAATCATTCACTAACATTTACATTTATTGAAGATATGGAATCAATGAAGAAATTCAAAACATTTACATATCAAAAATTGGAAGAAACAATTGAGAAGAACCCGAACACAGATGCAGCAAAACAGATAAAAAATATGTTACTTGATTCTTATAAAGCAGGTAATGACAGAGTTTTCAGAAATGCACCTCACGCACTTATTGTTTCATCACCGATTGACGCACCTTGTGCAGAGGTTGACCCGATAATAGCTTTAAGTTATTTTGAACTATACGCTCAATCTTTGGGAGTTGGAACACTTTGGTGCGGATTACTTTACAGATGTTGGAAGTTTGCACCGGAAATCGCAGAGGAATTAAATCTACCTGAGGGATATAAGCCTGTTTATGCAATGCTTTTTGGAAAACCTGACGTTAAATATGAAAGAATTACACAGCCTGAAAAATATAAAATTATGACTTACGGTACAATTCTGACTAAGTTTAAATCATTCGTAAAAGATTTTAAGAAATCTATACTAAATTTTGTAAAATAAGAAAAAGGAGCAGTTATTTATCAATTTTGTTTGTGAAAAAATAGACTTAAAAACAAATGAAAGAGGTAAATATGCACTGCACAAAAAAAATAAAAGATGACATTATTTGGATCGGAGCAAACGACAGACGACTTGAATTATTTGAAAATGTTTATCCGATTGACAGAGGTACTTCCTATAACTCTTATTTGATAAAAGACGAAAAAACAGTTTTATTGGATACGGTTGATAAAAATGTGTCGTTGCAGTTCTTTGAAAACCTTGAATACGCTCTTGAAGGAAGAAAATTAGATTATATTATTGTCAATCACATGGAACCTGACCATTCCGCAACACTACAAGAACTTGTAAGAAAATATCCCGAAGTTACGGTTATTTGCAATAAAAAAACTGTTTTAATGATTAAGCAATTTTTCAATTTTGACATTGATGACAGAGTTCAACTTGTTGTTGAAGGAGATACTTTAAACACAGGCAAACACACATTTACATTTGTTTTTGCGCCCATGGTTCATTGGCCTGAAGTTATGGTTACATACGACATTACGGATAAAATTTTATTCTCGGCAGATGCTTTTGGAACCTTTGGAGCTCTGACAGGGAATATTTTTGCGGACGAAGTTGATTTTGAAAGAGATTGGCTTGATGATGCAAGAAGATATTATACAAATATTGTCGGTAAATATGGCTCACAAGTTCAAAGTCTTCTTAAAAAAGCCTCAAATATAGAAATTAAAATGATATGTCCTCTTCATGGTCTTGTATGGAGAAAGAACATATCATGGTTTGTCGATAAATACCAAAAATGGAGCAGTTATACACCTGAAATTAATTCAGTATTAATATTATCAGGCTCCGTGTACGGACATACCGAAAATGCAGCAGAAATACTTGCCGCAAAACTTTGTGACTTGGGGATAAAAGATGTAAAACTTTACGATGTTTCAAAAACACACCCTTCATATATTGTAGCAGACGCGTTTAAGTACAGTCATATTGTTATAGCATCAGCTACTTATAATGCAGGTATTTTTACACCTATGGAAACAGTTCTTCTTGACTTAAAGGCTCATAATCTCAAAAATAGGACGATAGGTCTTATTTACAACGGTTCTTGGGTTCCTGTTACGGAAAAAGTTTTTGCAGGAATTTTTGAGAACATGAGCGGAATAAAAATGATGGAAAATTCCGTGAAGATGATGTCAACATTAAAATCTCATCAAGAAGAAGAGATTAATGCAATGGCAGAAGAGATAAGAAAATCTATTCCTGAAAAAAAACAAGAAACAAATGCAATGTTTAAAATAAATTACGGCTTATACCTTTTGTCGGCAAGAGAAGGAAATAAGGACAATGCTTGCATTATTAATGCGGTAAATCAAATTACGGAAAATCCAAAAAGAATTGCAATTGCAGTAAATAAAAGAAACTATACTCATGATATGATTGAAAAATCAAAATCATTTAGCATATCTGTTTTAACAGAAGAAACACCACTTTCGATATTCTCCAAATTCGGTTATCACAGCGGTAAAGATACAGATAAGTTTGAAAATGTTGAAAATATTGAAAGATGTTCAAACGGAACAGCATATTTGCCTGGATATTCAAACGCAATAATATGTGCAAAAGTAATAGATACCAAAGAATATGAAACACATACTTTATTTATTGGAGAAGTTGAAACGTCCAAAGTCATTTCAGATGAACCTTCTTTGACCTACACATATTATCTTGAAAATATTAAACAAAAGCCGAAAACAACGAATAAGAAAGGATTTGTTTGCAAAATATGCGGACATATATATGAAGGCGAAAATTTGCCTGAGGATTACATTTGCCCGATATGTAAGCATGGAGCAGTTGATTTTGAACCGATTGAATAAGTGAATTATACAATTTTTGCAAAGAAATTCAGGAAACGACTTACTACAAGTATACTATGCGGTAAATCCTTGATTTATCGCATAGTTTTTAATATATTTATTAATTACAAAATAGCGTAATTGATGCCTATATTTGTTTGTTTATGGCTAAAAAGATATTGAGTAAGTAGCGTTGATTTAGTAAATAAAAAACAAAATCGGGACGACAGGATTTGAACCTGCGACCCCTTGCTCCCAAAGCAAGTGCGCTACCAAACTGCGCTACGTCCCGATTTAAGTTA